>JBJOFA010000171.1:0-4157 GCA_046049015.1 Actinomycetota bacterium
ATTCGGCGACATGTCTCGGTGACCCAGGAACTTGCTGAATGGGTTACCGCCGACCAGCGATTCGAAATCGTGGCCCCCCATCGCCTCAATTTGCTCTGCATACGACGGATCACTGGGGGACAAAGCGAAGACGACACCGCCACCGACCAGCTCATTGAACGAGTCAATGCCACCGGGAAAGCACTTTTCACCCGGACCGTTCTCGATGGCCGAAGCGTCCTGCGCTTTTCCATCGGCGGTCGAACGACCACCCGAGATCACGTGCTGCAGGCTTGGGGATTACTTCAAGACCTGGCCTAGGCTGATCGGACATAGAACAGCGCCCCCGTGCGGGGTTTGGGTGTAAGTCCCAACCGGCGGTCACAGTCCGCGAACCCCTGAAGTTTCTTCTGCGGAAGTTCCTTGAGGGGCCGATCTGGTGGAATTCCAGGGCCGACGGTCATAGTCCGGATGGGAGCACGGGTACGTTTCTCAAGAATTAGCTGGCAACTCTTTGTGGCTGCCCGCTAACTCTTTGGGCGTACCGTCTTCTTCTGCACTGGGATCCGTGAACCAGAGCAAAGACGTCATGACGAACACCCCTCAACAAATCGAACTCGATGAAGTCTGGATGAACCAGGCTCTCGCTCAGGGGTCTTCGGCGCGCCTTCGTACTTCCCCCAATCCCTGGGTGGGATGTGTCCTCGTCACGTCAACGGGTGAAGTCTTTCATGGGGCCACTGAACCACCGGGACAACGCCATGCAGAGATCGTGGCTCTCGATGCAGCCCGTAGCGCTGGTGCCGACACAAACGGTGCAACGGTCTACACCACTCTTGAACCTTGCAGTCACCATGGCCGCACACCACCATGCACTGATGCCTTGATCGCCGCTGGAGTGAAGCGCGTTGTCAGTGCCATGGCTGATCCCGACCCGCTCGTTGAAGGTCAAGGATTTCAACTTCTTCGACAAAGCGGTATCAACGTTGACGTGGGCATCGGCAGTCAAGCCGCCAATGATCAACTTCGTTCGTATGTCCATCATCGAAGAACCGGCCGCCCTTTTGTCGTCATGAAGATTGCCAGCACCATTGACGGTTGCATCGCAGCCCGAGATGGTTCCAGTCAATGGATCACCGGAGTCGAGGCTCGTCAAGCTGTTCATCAGTTGCGAGCTGAAAGCGATGCCATCGTTGTTGGTGCCGGAACAGTGCGTGCCGATGATCCAGAACTAACCACTCGATTAGTCGACGGTCCTTCTCCTCGGCGCATCGTTCTTGGTTCAGCACCTCCACAAGCCAAGGTGCATCCTTGTCTTGAATGGAGTGGGTCTTTGCCGGATCTCCTTGAAACACTCGGTAAAGAAGGTGTACTTCAACTGATGGTTGAAGGTGGGGCTACCGTCGCTTCATCGTTTCACCAACAAAATTTGGTTGATCGATATGTGTTCCACGTCGCTCCTGCGTTGATGGGAGGCGAAGGGCAAAGAAATTTCACGGGTGAGGGCGCGCTGAATATTGCGAATCTTTGGCGAGGCCGCTTCATCTCAACACGCACACTTGGATCTGACTTAGAAATTGTCCTTGGCCGCCAAACTGAATCACCGACTTACGAACACAATTCGCCTCCACCCCATCACCTGAAGGAAAAACAATGACCTCATCATCCCCTTTCGCACCTATAGAAGATGTCGTCGCCGCCATCGGACGAGGTGAAATCGTTGTCATGGTTGACGACGAAGATCGCGAAAACGAAGGCGATCTGATCATGGCCGCCCAATTCGCTACTGCGGAGAAGATGGCTTTTTTTGTTCGCCATACCTCTGGAGTCATTGTGGCTCCGCTCACTGGTGAGCGCTGTGACGACCTCCGCCTACCTTTGATGGTTGAGCACAACACCGAAAGTCATCGCACTGCATTTACAATTTCAGTTGACCTTATTGAAGGAACCACCACTGGTATCTCTGCAGCAGATCGAGCGGCAACTCTGTGTGCTCTTGCTGACCCCCACATCGGTTTTGCATCCTTTGCCCGACCCGGTCATATTTTTCCTCTTCGGGCCCGCGAAGGTGGAGTTTTGAAACGCGCCGGACATACCGAAGCCGCCGTGGACCTTGCTCGTATGGCGGGACTGGAGCCGGCTGGGATTATCTGCGAGATAACTAACGAAGACGGTTCTATGGCTCGTCTCCCCCAATTGATCGAATTCAGCCGCCAACATGGACTGTTGCTTTCCAGCATCGCTGAGCTCATCAAATATCGTCGCCGCCACGAAAAACTTGTCACTCGTATCGGCCAAGCCCAAGTTCCCACTGACTGGGGAAACTTCACCTGCACCGCATTTCGAAGCGATCTTGATGACACCGAGCACTTAGCGTTCTCCATTGGCGATATCGATGACGGCTCGCCGGTACTAGTCCGAGTACATAGCGAATGCCTGACTGGCGATGTTTTTTCCAGTCGTCGCTGCGACTGTGGCCCACAACTTCATTCGGCTATGGCACTCATAGCCGCCGAAGGTCGAGGTGTCGTGGTCTATCTTCGGGGCCACGAAGGACGAGGCATCGGCATTGGACATAAAATTCGCGCCTACTCCCTTCAAGATGGAGGGGCGGACACCGTTGATGCCAATACCCAACTTGGTCTTCCCATCGATAGTCGCGAATACGGTATTGGCGCTCAGATCCTTGCGGATCTTGGCGCTCATAAGCTCCGATTGATTACTAACAATCCGGCGAAATACGGCGGTATCGAGGGATACGGTTTGGAAGTTGTAGAACGCGTCTCGTCCCAAGTAGTTCCCACCGAAGAAAACTTGCGTTATCTGCAAACCAAACGCGACCGTATGGGTCATCTTCTCGACCTACCAAACTCCCCAGCCCAAGGAGCCCAACCATGACCCGTATCGAATCAAGTCGCGTGACACCTGTTTCCCTTGATGGTTCAGGATTGTCTATTGGCATCGTCTGTGCTCGATTCAATGACCACATTGTGAGCAACCTTTTAGCTGGCGCTCAACGCGGCCTGAATCGTTGCCAGGTGAAGGAGTCAAATATCGACATCATCTGGGTCCCTGGAGCCTTTGAAATTCCTCTCGCCGCCATGTCGTTGGCAGCATCGGGAAACTACGACGCCGTGATTGCCTTAGGCACAGTCATCAGAGGTGATACCGCCCATTTCGACTTTGTCGCTGGTGAGTGCGCTCGCGGTATTCAAGATGCCCAATTAGGAACCGGCGTGCCGGTTATGTTTGGCGTCCTCACCGTCGACACCAACCAGCAGGCGCTCGATAGGTCCGGTCCAGGGCAGGACAATAAGGGCGACGAAGCAGCCCTCGGTGCAGTTGAAATGGCTCTTCTCATTAATCGAATTGAAGCGACTTTCCCCGACTGAGGAATTGTCGTCCGGGTGCCTTTCACCGAAAGGGACCGGTTTCTCGCCACAGTCATGACGTCGACAAGATTTCGTCGGCATGAGCTGTAGGAGTTTTACTGTGTTTTCAGACATTTATTCCAAATCAGAAGCGCCAAAACATCGCCTTCGACTATGCCTCACCACTCTGCTCGTTGGACTCCTCTTAGGTCCAACAAATTCAGTTTCGGCAATGTCTTCTAGAGATATCAATCGGATGCACACCCTGGTTTTCAATATTCCCCTTTCACAATTCATGGAATCAGCTCGTCGACTGGCTCCGAATGATCGGGGCTTTGATTGGTCAAGTGATCTTTGTTCCGCTCCAATGATTGGCAGCACGGGACGAAGTTATGACTTTCGCAATTCATGTCGCCGACATGATTTCGCCTATCGAAATTTCAAAAGGGCTAATCGCGACGAGAGTTGTTCACCATCGACTTCCACTAATACCTGTACGCCAACTCGGTCACTTTCGGGCCAGTGGTGGAACAGCGACATCCGCCATCGGATTGATCGTCAATTTCTTTCTGACATGACTTTCCAATGCTCAATTCGACCCATGACCGAGCGACTTCCTTGTCTGGCCTGGGCTCAGGTTTTCTATCGAAGTGTCCGCATTGCTGGTGGCCCTTGACGTCGAATAGACGTCATTGTCGGTGCACCAAACTGAGCAGTTCATGCAACATGCGCGCCGTGGCTCCCCAAATAGTTTCATCATCGAGATAGAAAAAATGCATTGGCTGGGCATTGGCTCGTTCAGACATC
>JBJOFA010000172.1:0-4148 GCA_046049015.1 Actinomycetota bacterium
CATCATTTTGGTCATCATTGCCGGAGCTATCGGTGCTTTTCTGGGCGACAATATTTCCTATGAAATCGGCCATCGAGCTAGTCATCTCGTGGAACGAAAAGCAGCTCGTAAAGAATCCACCGCCAAGAAACTCAAATGGGCCTCAGATCAGATCGAGGAACGAGGTGGACTACTTCTCATCACCGCTCGATTCATTCCCGGCGGTCGGACTCTGCTGACTTTGTCTTGTGGCTTCACCCAGCAATCACACCGCTGGTTCGCCGGTTGGGTGGCAGTCGCCGTCACAATTTGGGCCAGTTACGCCTCGATCCTCGGTTACACCTTTGGATCGCAATTCGAAGATGATCACACTCTGGCTTTTGTTTTGGCCTTCGGGGCAGCTCTCACCATCACGGTAATCATCGAGCTCATTCGCTATGCCCGTAAAAAAATGACGACCAGAGCTTTGGAAAAGACTGCGGTCTAAGACTTAACGAGAGCGATAGGTGCCACCACCCGAGGCGCTGGCATCTTTGTTCAATCGCTTAGAAAGATGCATACCTTCCAAGACGAATTCCACTGCTGAAGCCACACTGGCCGGTGAATTGTCGCCGGCAACAAGACCGTCCACGATGGGCTTCAGAGCCGGAATCGATTCGATGAGTTGCGCTTGATCTTTGGACGGCACATCTTCACCGGTGTGAACAACAGCTCCCTCCTCAAAGGCAGTGAGTACTTCTCGAAGCAGTTCAGGGCTGATGACTTCCCGAAAGACGGTGAGTACTGAAGCTTTGATCAATTCGCGTAAAACCTGACCTTCACGTCCTTCTTCCAAAGCTTCAATTTCAATCTTTCCGCTCGTAGATGAGGCAAAGGCGTCAAGATCACAGATCCGGGGGACAACAGCAGTTTCACCAAGACGTAGGCCACGACGTAGGGCGTTGGCACACATGACTTCATAATTGCTGACACTCAATCGAACGCTCACTCCACTGCGCTGATTTACTTGTGAACTACTCCGAGCTAGTTGGCTGAAGGTGGCCACAATCAATTCCATATAAGCCGGGACGGTGACTGCGATGTCTCCAACACTTGGAGGTCGCGCCTCTTGTCTGATGATCTGCACTTCGGTGACGGCATCGAGGGGATAGTGGGTACGAATCTGACTTCCAAAGCGATCTTTCAATGGGGTGATGATGCGACCGCGGTTGGTGTAATCCTC
Source organism: Actinomycetota bacterium (assembly GCA_046049015.1). Taxonomy (GTDB): domain Bacteria; phylum Actinomycetota; class Acidimicrobiia; order Acidimicrobiales; family Ilumatobacteraceae; genus Casp-actino8. The sequence goes on from JBJOFA010000172.1 coordinate 1,202, forward strand.
GGGGTTCGCTGAAGCCACCAACATGACATCAAGCGGCAGTCGGATCTTGTAACCGCGCACTTGAACGTCGCGTTCTTCAAGAATGTTCAAAAGACCGACTTGAATTCGTTCCGAGAGGTCTGGCAATTCGTTGATGGCGAAAATACCGCGATTCGTTCGGGGCACAAGTCCGTAATGAAGGGTTAGTTCATCGCTGAGGTAGCGACCTTCGGCAACCCGAATGGGGTCCACTTCTCCGATGAGGTCGGCAATAGAGGTATCTGGCGTCGCCAATTTTTCGCCAAAACGATCATCGCGATGCACCCAGCTGATTGGGGCACCATCACCCAACTCCGCAACAAGATCGCGAGCAAATTTCGAAACCGGCTCATAGGGATCATCGTTGATTTCACTTCCAGCAATAATCGGCATCCACTCGTCAAGAAGTCCGGTGAGGCTACGAATCATTCGCGTTTTGGCTTGGCCTCGTTCACCTAAAAAGATCACGTCATGTCCAGCCAGAACAGCATTCTCCAACTGGGGCATGACCGTCTCTTCGTAGCCCAGGACTCCGTCGAAAAGTGGGGCCTTGGCCATGATCTTGGCCACCGCATTACGACGCAATTCCTCTTTTATAGGCCGAGAAACCCAACCCATGGCCTTAAGTTCGCGAATCGTGGCCGGACTGGGAACTGGAGTCGAAGACATGATTTGACAGTACCGCCCAACTGCCCAAGACGGCACGGTGGAGCGTGCTCTCCACTACGGTTTCCGGTGTGACAATGTCGTCTCCAGCCCGAAGTTGGACAGCCCTCGAACTCGATGGTCTGTGGAAGGTAGCCCGCGCCTCTGATGACATCATGCGCACAGGCGTGGGTTTGGACACCAATGATCAGCATTGGGCAACCATTACCGTCCCCGGCCATTGGCAATCAGAAGCCTCCTTCGCCCACGACGATGGCCCGCTTCTCTACCGACGACATTTCGATCTGCCTTTCCCCGACACCGATTCTTCGGCATCCGATCGACTCTTCGTCGTCTTGGATGGACTCTTTTATCAAGGCGACGTGTGGTTGGACGGCGCTTATCTCGGCGACCCCGAGGGTTATTTTGTTCCCCATGCCTACGACGTCAGCGCCCTAGCCCGACTGGATAGCACCCATGTTTTATCCATAGGACTGTCCTGCTCTTCCCAAACCGACAAACGAGCAAAACGGAATATCACCGGCTCCTTTCAACACAGTGACTTCATCGATCGCAGTTTTAATCCAGGAGGAATTTGGAGAGGAGTACGCATTGAGCGCACGGGTCCGGTGCGGATTGATGCCCTGAGAATTCTCTGTCGCGATGCCAATGAAACTTTGGCCAACGTCCGCCTCTCGGCCCGACTCGATAGCAATTTTGAAAGCCCCATCCGCATCATCACCAAAGTTGATGGACGGGTTGTCAATGAACAAGACCGATCCGTGGCGCAGGGGTTGAATGATGTCAATTGGGATATTGATATTGAGGAGCCCGCTTTGTGGTGGCCCTGGAGTCTTGGCGAACAGAATCTCTGCGATATCACTATCGAAATCTTCAGCGATGGTTTATTGAGTCACTCAATCAACCGTCGTACTGGTTTGCGTGAAGTGGCAGTCCAAGAATGGACTTTTTCGGTGAATGGGGAGCGCCTCTTCATCAAAGGCGCCAATCTTGCGCCAACTCACGCCGAATTGGCCCAAGCCACCCCCTTCGAACTCCGTCGCGATATCGAATTAGCCCGCGACGCCGGCCTTGATCTCGTCCGCCTGCACGGGCACATCTCCCGCCCCGAGTTGTATCAAGCCGCTGATGAACTCGGCATGATGATCTGGCAGGACTTCCCTCTCCATGGCGGGTACGTCCGCCAAATCCGCAAACAAGCCGTTCGCCAGGCTCGGGCCACCGTGAGCCTTCTCGGACATCACCCTTCCATCATCACCTGGTGCGCCCACGACGAGCCGGTCAATGACACTTCCGACAAACCCTACGACGTCTCAAATTCCGTCCAGGCCTCTCTGGCCTATGTCGCTCGACATCAAATGCCTTCCTGGAACAAATCGATTCTTGACCGCTGGGTGAAGCGAGCCTTCGAGCAAGCCGATGACACCCGCCCCTGTGTTCCCCACAGTGGAGTGCTTCCCCACCTTCCTCAGATAGATGGCACCGACAACCATCTATTTCTGGGATGGAAGCGAGGATCAGTTGAAGACATTTCGGCTTTAGCTCAGCGTATTCCCCGCCTGGTTCGCTTCGTTGGCGAATTCGGAGCCCAAGCGGTGCCTGACTCCGATGAATTTATCGATGACTCACAGTGGCCTGATCTGGACTGGCATTTACTCAGTGATCGATTCGGTCTGGACAAGGAGGTCTTTGACCAGCGAATTCCCCCCGGCAATTTCTCCAGTTATCAAGATTGGCGAATAGCCACGCAGGTGTACCAAGCAGAGTTAGTCAAGACCCACGTTGAAACTCTGCGCACTCTGAAGTATCGGCCCACCGGCGGGTTTTGTGTCTACCTGCTCAACGATGCAATGCCGATGATTTCATGCAGCCTGCTTGACCATCAGCGGGTCCCGAAGCTGGCCTACACCGCTCTTTTTGAAGCCTGTCGTCCCGTCATCGTGGTCGCCGAGAGACTCCCGGCTGTCGTGCACTCGGGGCAAGCCCACCGTCTCAATATTCATGTAGTCAGCGATCTTCGTCATGGACTTGACGAAGCCACCGTGACAGCCGTCGTAACCATTGGAGACACGATTCAACAATGGCGTTGGGCAGGGGAAATTGCTGCCGACGAATGCACCCGCGTCGGCCAGATCGATATTTCGATCCCGGATCTCAACTTGAATCAGGGCGAGGAAAATGGCTCAACCATCACGATTGATCTCACCTTGGAGTGTGGAGATGTTGTCGCTACCAATCGCTATGTCTCAACGATGACACCGTG
>JBJOFA010000173.1:0-4148 GCA_046049015.1 Actinomycetota bacterium
TTCACCTTCAAAGGTCTCTTCTTCATGGCTCAACTCCAACAATTCGGGCTGCAGACGCTGGGTTTTGTCTTCAACCTCGCCTAACTCCACGCGCAGTTGAGCGGCGTCAGCCTCTAAATTGGCCACAACTCCGGCATCCATCAAATAGCCACGGTCACGCTCATACGACCGACGGCGTTCAACGAGAAGCATGGAAATTCCCCGAGCTCGCTCACGCAATTGCTCAACCCGCATCAGCTCATCGCTTAAGCCACTATCTCCACGAGCAGAAAGCTCTGCCTCAGCCGCCAGAACGGCCGTATCAAGCTGGCTCAGAGTCCGACGTACCTCGTCTTCGCGACGAGAACCATCGGCTCGCGTTCCGGCTAGTGCAACAAGTCGACTTCGGAAGGCAGAAATTTCGCGGCCCGCCAAAAAAGTGCGCAATGCATTCAACTCAGTAACGAGATCTCCATGTCGGCGGGCAGCATCAGCTTGACGTTCCAGCGGTCGCAATTGGCGACGAACCTCACGCAACAGGTCCTGAACCCGCAATAGCGAACCTTCAGTGGCCTCGAGCCGGCGTTCCGATTTCTCTTTACGCTTTCGGTATTTCAGAACTCCAGCCGCTTCTTCAATGATCGAGCGGCGATCCTCGGGTCGTGCGTTCAACACCGCGTCAATTTGTCCTTGGCTGACAATGACATGTTGCTGTCGGCCGACACCTGCGTCTGAGAGCAACTCTTGTACATCCAAAAGTCGACAGGCCACACCATTGATGGCGTATTCGCTTTCACCGGTGCGAAATAGGGTTCGACTTACGCTCACCTCTGAAACATCGATCGGCAGGAGCTTCGCCGAGTTGTCCAAAGTAAGCGTCACTTCAGCTCGACCTAAAGCCGGCCGCTTTGCCGTTCCCGCAAAAATGACGTCATCCATTTTTTGGCTGCGCACTGCGCTCGGCGCCTGCGCGCCAAGAACCCAAGCAATGGCATCAACCACATTGGACTTACCTGAACCGTTGGGACCAACCACCACGGTGACCCCGGGTTCGAGGTCCATGACGGTGGTGTCAGCGAAGGACTTGAATCCTTTGAGGGTGAGAGATTTCAGAAACACGGCAGCCACCGACCCTAGTTCATCGGACCTGGTTCCAGCCTGGCTGCCCGGCTACCGCTGGCAGACCTGGCACCAGCTCGTGGTTCGCCCACCCAGCCGGGCACTCACTACTTTGGAACGACCGCACGAGACGCAAACCGCCCCGGCCCGTCCATACACCTTGTGCTGACCCTGAAACCCCCCGGGCTGGCCATCGACACCCACGTATTGCGCATCCCCCAAAGTGGACCCCCCACAGGCGATGGCCTCCGACAAAATCTCGTGCAAGGCTCCGTGTAGCCGCCTGATTTGATGACGATTGATCTGGTTGGCCGGTCTCCAGGGGTTAATTCGGGCCCGATGCAGGATCTCATCACCATAGATATTGCCAATTCCTGCCACGACCCGCTGATCAAGAAGCACCGCCTTAATCGGCCGGCGAGTTCGTGCTAAGGCCCCACTCAACTCCTCAGGGCCTACACCATCAACCACTGGATCAGGCCCCAAAGAGACCAACTCGGGCAGGCGCTCGGCAAAGTTCTTGGGGGTAAAAGCCACTACCTCGCCAAAAGTTCGAGGGTCGACGAAACGAAACTCAACCGGTGCACTTCCCACCGGGGAAACCAGGGTCAGCACCACATGGGAGTGTCGGGGACGCTCTGATTCTGGGTTGGCAATCAGTACTTGCCCGCTCATTCGTAGATGAACCATAAAAGAGGATCCCGAGTTCAAGGCGAAGAGTAAGTACTTCCCACGACGACTCACCTCGGTGATAAACGCTCCCTGCAGACCGCTCACAAGATCCGAACGCGACGTCCGCCGAACGACTCGATCGTGGTTGACTTCGACTCGCTCGATGCGATGATCAACGACCAATCTCGCCAGTCCCCGTCGGACAGTTTCAACTTCTGGCAGTTCAGGCACGGGTGATTTCGACGCCTCGGCTGGCCAATACTGCCAATGCCGCCGTCGAGGCCCCCTGAGCCGCGGCCTTTTTCGTTCGACCAGTCGCAGTCCCAATGGCCTCACCATTCACAATCACCTGGGCCGTGAAGACTGGCTCGTGGGCCGCACCTGATGAGGAGATCTCAACAACGGGTGGACGGGTGAACTCGCGAACGCAGATGCGAATCAGATGGCTGCGAGCATCGAAATCATCTAAGTGATCAACCTGGCTCATCATGCGCTGTTGCATCACATGGGTCACGAAAGCTCGGGCCACATTGGCGCCCCCATCAAGGTACAAAGCACCGATGAAAGCCTCAAAGGCATCGGCAAGGATTGAATCTTTCTGGCGACCCCCAGCGGCATCTTCTCCCATTCCCAGCAGGATCCATTGACCTAGTTCGATATCGCGTGCCGTCTGCGCCAACGTTTCGGTGTTCACCAAGGACTTACGTAGATCAGTAAGAACTCCTTCGCTGAGATCGGGATGAGATCGGTAAATCAAATCCGTGATCACCCATTGCAAAATGGCATCACCTAAAAACTCGAGGCGCTCATTACTGGGGACGCCTCCATGTTCGGCACACCACGAACGATGCGACATCGAACGTTCCAAGATCTCGCGATCAACGAAAACGTGGCCCGACACTTGGACCGTCCAGGTATCTAGCGCAGCATTGCGACCGCTATTGGCGGTCGCTGATCGACCACGGCGCAAACGGATCCGCCATCCGAGTCGAGCGGCGTTGACCGCCATTATTCCTATCCTTTCGAACCCTGAGACAGCACGTGGGCGTACACAAAATCAACGGCGTCACGAACTGTTTTGAGGTCTGCAAGATCTTCATCTTCAATTCGAAAACCCACGGTGCGTTCACTGAGTTCTTCCTCGAGAGCGTCCACCAATTCCACCAGGGCCAACGAGTCAGCATTAAGGTCCTCTTTGAAGGAATGTCCTTCGGAGATGTCCTCGGGATCAATTTCCAAAATGTCCACCAATTGATCGCGTACGATGGCAAAAATTGCGGAACGATCAAGTGGTCCATCTACAACATGGGTTTCTGCTGGCATCGTGTCCTCCTGATTCGCTGACTAAGGAATGATAACTCCTGAGCACTGGCCGTTTGAGGAGAAAGTCAGGAGACCTCGGAGTTGATCGCCAGACGTATTTCCTCGATAATCGAACTTTGAGCCATATCCGCAGCCACTTTGATGCCGTTGACAATGGCTCGAGAAGACGATGATCCGTGCGAGATGATGCACACCCCGTCAACTCCGAGAAGGATCGCCCCTCCGGTGCTTTCCGGATCAACCGAATCGTACAAGGGCAGCAAAGACGGCAACAGAGCATCGGCGTGCACTTTGTACTCCTCTTTCGAGGCAAATGCGCTCATTAAGGCTCGGACCAACGTCTTCATTCCGCCTTCAAGAGTCTTTAAGACAACATTGCCGGTGAAGCCATCGGTGACAACAACATCGACATCATCTGACATCACATCGCGACCCTCAACATTGCCAACGAAGTTGAGACCTGAAGTAGAAGCCAAAAGTTCGTACGCTTCCTTACGCAAGGCATCGCCCTTACCCGGCTCTTCTCCGATCGAGAGCAGCCCCACACGCGGTTGGTCGATGCCGTATCGTTGCCTGGCGTATACCGAACCCATGAGTGCAAATTGCACCAGCCAATCGGCCTGCACATCGGTATTCGCTCCCGCATCGAGCAAGACTGTTGGACGTCCGCCGGGTACGGGAATCGGAGTGGCAATCGCCGGACGATTAACACCCTTGATACGACCCATACGCAACAAGGCCGAAGCCATCGTGGCTCCGGTGTTTCCTGCCGAGATCATGGCTGATGCTTTACCGTCGCGCACCGCTTCAGCTGCCCGGACCAAAGTTGAGTCCTTTTTACGACGAACCCCGTAAGCCGGATCTTCATCCATGCCGATGACTTCGGATGCTTCGATCAAGGGCAGATGGTTTCTGCCGGGAAGGTCTGCCGGGCCGGCCAAGATCACCGGAATGCCCAAACGATCAGCCTCGAGTGCTCCGAGGACGATCTGATCAGGGGAATGGTCTCCCCCCATGGCATCTACAACGATGGGCAACATAGTGATTGTCTAGTT
>JBJOFA010000174.1:0-4144 GCA_046049015.1 Actinomycetota bacterium
TACCGCAAAACCGATGGCTTGCATTCCCACTTTCGTGGGATCAGCGATGGGCTCACCCACCATGGTTGGTGTCACCCACTCTTGAACCTCAATTGATGAACTGGTGCGGGCCCCTCGGGAGTCGTATAAAAATGAAGCCCCACTAACTATCTCGCCTTCAATACCGAGAAGCGATCCATCAGATGGATGGAGCGGGTTGCGCATGACTTCGCGCAAACCCAAAGCTTGGACATAAAAGTTCACCACGGCATCGGTGTCGGCACAGCAATAGCAAATATGCAGGAATCGACGGGCCGGCGCTTCGGGAGCAGCTGGCGAAGTTTCAAAAGGAGAAGTCACGGCGATCGACAGTACCTCAACTCCCGCAGAGACCTGGCAGAATCAGACTGTCAAGGAGGAATTGATGCAGGAACGGCTGGATGGTCAGCGATTGGAAGGCAAAGTCGCGGTGATTACTGGCGCAAGTCGGGGAATCGGTACGGCTATCGCCCGCCGTTTGGCCAGTGAAGGCGCAACCGTGGCCTGCACGGCGCGAACTCTTGATCCCGACCCAAAGTACGTGGGCACATTGCGCGACACGGTCGAAATGATCACGTCCACTGGCGGTAAGGCTGGAGCATTCAAGGGTGACATATCAAATGCTGAAGACCGCTCCCGGCTCATCGATGAAGTGCACTCGTCGCTCGGACCAGTAGACATTTTGGTCAATAACGCCGCCGTCACGTTTTTCGTTCCGATCGATTCATTTCCGGAAAAGCGATTCAAGCTGATGATGGAAACTCAGGTGTGGGCCGCTATTGATCTTGCCCAACGAGTCATTCCTGATATGCGAAGTCGGGGTGCTGGCTGGATTCTCAACATTTCGTCGCGAGCAGCCGTAAAACCGATCGGGCCACCATTTGATAGTTGGTACAGCGACGGTGCATCCTCGGTGTACGGCCTTTGTAAAGCAGCCCTTGAACGGTTGTCTCTTGGCATGGCCGCAGAGTTGTATGGCGACAACATCGCGGTAAACACTCTTGCTCCTTGGGACAACGTGGCCACCCCTGGTGCTGGTAATCACGATCTTGTTGAAGACTTCAAACTTGAGCCCGAAGAGATCATTGCCCAAGCCGCTTTGGAACTGTGCTCGGGCAACCCTCAGCAACTGACAGGACGGGTGGCCTACAGCCAACCACTGTTGGCTGAATTGGGAATTGTTGCTCGGGCTCTCAACGGTGGTCCATTTCACCCTGGCGCAACGGCACACTGAACGGAGTACAGCATGGGTGCGGCCAATGTGATGCGACGTTCAAATACCTGGAGCAATTGGGCCGGCAATCAAAAAGCGCACCCTGCATCAATCGAGTATCCGAAGAATGAGGAGGCCCTGGCCACTCTCGTGTCCCAGGCATACCAAAGCAGTCAACGCGTCAAAGCTGTTGGTGCCGGCCATAGTTTCACTGCGGCTGCCGCTACAACCGGACATTTGGTGCGACTCGATCATCTCAAGAACCTCATTGATGTTGATCGAACTGCAGGAACGGTCACCGTTCAAGCAGGTATTCACCTCTCGGTTCTCAACGAATTGCTTTTCTCCCTGGGATTGGCTTTGCCCAACCTTGGAGACATCACATATCAGACGGTCAGCGGAGCGATCGCTACTTCCACCCATGGGACCGGCAGGAATCTCACCGGACTTGCTGGTCAGGTAAGTGCAATGCGCTTGGTTGCCGGCGATGGCAGTGTCATGGATCTCAGCAGTGCCAAACACGGTGACCTTTTTCAGGCGGCTCTAGTGAATGTCGGTGCACTGGGGATTGTTTCGCAATTAACGCTGAACGTAGTTCCAAGTTTTCGCTTACAAGCCACCGAAGGTGCCCAACGTATTGATGCGATTTTGGAAAATCTCGACGAGTTGGTGAACACCAATGATCACTATGAATTCTTTTGGATTCCCCACACAAAATGGGCTCTCACCAAAGCCAATAACCGCACTGAGGATCCGGTCCACATACCTAGTCAAATGCGCCGCTGGTATGCCGACACCGTCTTGAGTAATTACGCCTTTGGTGCCGTGTGTCGCCTTGGTCGCTTGCGTCCCTCGCTCATTCCTCGATTGGCAACTGCTTTGCCGTCATCGGGAGTGACAACGTACATCGACGAGAGTTATCGCGTCTTTGCCAGCAAGCGGATCGTGCGATTCGTGGAAATGGAATACGCATTGCCGCGAGCCAACTGTGCCGAAGCGCTCAATCGAATTCGACAAATGATCGATGAGCGCGGCTATCTGGTCAGTTTTCCGGTCGAAGTGCGCTTCACTGCGCCTGATGACATTCCACTTTCCACGGCACACGGTCGTGAATCGGCGTATATCGCCGTTCATATGTACAAGGGAATGGAATTCGAGCCCTACTTTCGTGACGTGGCTGCCATCATGGCCGACTATGACGGGCGACCTCACTGGGGCAAAATGCATTATCTCGGAGCGAACGAACTCAGCGCTTTGTACCCGCGCTGGAATGACTTCCTCAAGGCTCGCGATCGGCTTGATCCGCAGCGCACGTTTGCCAACGACTACACCCGACAGGTTTTCGGCGACTAAGAGTCCCCATTTACTTGAGGCGACCTATTCACAGGCGATGCCGTCTTGGTCTCGATCCATCGCAACGCGATAACCCGGCTCTCCGGCCAAGATTGGCGCTGCTCCCGCTGCTCGGGCTTCCGTGCAATTGGCGTAGTACACACTGCCCGAGGTTCCACCATCGGTTTTGACTGTTGCCGGCGGTGCAGACGGCGTAACCGTGCCCGACGACGTTGAAACCGGCATTGTTTCCCACGGAGCGATCCGTAGGTCAGGACAATTAGTCCGCACATATGACTGTAGGAAAGTCTTCTCAATGGCATCAACGGATAGCTGCCAACGGGCCTTCACTGCAATCCAGTCCGCAACATACGGACATCGGGCACTCTTTAGTGGTGGTAACCAGTTCGGCGGATCACGATCACTTTTGGATTGATTCACTGATCCGGTGATCGCGTTCAAAGGGCGAGGATCGTCACGATCATTGGCAAAGGATCGCCTTTGGCTTTCCGTCCAGGCCCACGCCCCCGATTCCCAGGCCTCCTTCAAAGCCACAAGGTGATCGATCTGTATTTCGGCCGGATCGTCCCAAGTAAGCCCGTCGAAAGCGCTCAACCAATCGCCGGCCACTACCCGACAACCAAAAGGGTCCACTTGGGCAAACGAGGTGCTCTCTTCGATGAGAACCCGATCCCGAGTTGAACACCCGTTGCTCACGCTCCAATGAGGAAAAAGCTCGCGCTGATATCCACTGCTGTATTCCGGAGCCACGATCATGACATCGAGAACGGCCAATGCCAGCGGCCAGTCACTGGCCTGGGTCGTACTTGCAGGTTTCGTCGTTGCACTGGCGGAGGCACCAGAGGTCGTGGTTTCCCTGGACTCTGATGATGGCTGTGGATTCGATACAAAGGTGTCTTGCGCAATGGTCGGGACTACTTCGAGCGTTGATGATGGCGGCGATATTGGGTCCCGAGCGGTCTCCAATTCGCTGCCACAACCGACGCTGACGCCAAGAGTCAGAAGAACGACAAAAAGTGGCGCTCTGTTCACTGGGGTGAGCGTAGAGCATGAAACATCGAACCGCATCGCTAGTACTCCCAACCACAGACGCACTGATTCCATCAGGCAATCTTCCACCTTTGCCCTGCGTTGGAGATTCGTTACGATGTAGTCGTGCGACGTTCATTCTTCTCCGTCTTACTTTTTGCCCTTGTCTCATCGCTTCTCGCTTTCGCTAGCCCCGTCCAAGCCGACGGCCCGGGTGTGGGCACTCCCTGGATCGTGAGTATCGGAGATTCCTATATCTCTGGTGAAGCCGGCCGTTGGGCTGGAAACAGCAACAACAGTTCGGCTTCGGTGGATGCCGGCGGGTCGGCTGCTTACCTAGACAACGGCGGCACATCGGAAACCATCAGCGGGTGTCATCGAAGCACGGCTGCTGAAATACATATTGGGACGGCTGCGAACAACTCAGTTGTCAACAGCCTCAATCTGGCGTGTTCCGGTGCTCGCACCACGACCACCGTCAGCAGCGATGGCTCCTACAAGCCGGGAATCGACTTTTACAACTCAGGCGGC
>JBJOFA010000175.1:0-4142 GCA_046049015.1 Actinomycetota bacterium
GAGACGGTTCGTTCCGATGCCTACTCGCCTGTTCCTGAACATCAGACCTTGGTGGTGGTTTCCAACTCGGGGAACCTCGGTCCCAATAACGATGCGCTCCACCGATCGGCATCGACACGTCTGGTCTCGGGTTTGGTCACCGATATCTCCCGAGACTTGCCTGGTGAGGTTTGCGTCCTAGAAGGCGGACCATCGTTGAATGCTCAAATGCTGGCTGCCGATTTAGTGGATGAAGTATGTCTCACAGTGGCGCCGCGGTTTCCGGCGGGCACCGTTGGCCGATTGGCCCACGGACCTCTGGCCGGTTTAGAACCGTGGGACCTGGCCCATATCGCCGAACAGGACGGCTTCATTTTTTTGCGCTATTTGCGCAACAGAGGTGCTGTCAGTTGACGCTTCAAGGTTGAGCGGCGTTAACCGGCGGCCGCTCCCCCACATTGAGTTCATGGACATCGCCATTTTTGCGGCGTAGTAGTGGATGGCGATCAGCGAATCGCGGTGGTTGGTCGATGCGCATCAAAACCGTCGCCGCCACTTCGGCTGCTTGGATTGCCAAGAGTTCTAACGTGTGATGTCGATGTAGGCGTACTCCCAAATCAACTTGCCCCAGAGATGCGATACCAAATTTCTGAGCTAAGTCGATGATCATGCCAATTTCCACTCCCCATCCGGTTGCTAGAGGAATTGCGGAAATCATGGAACGTCGTCCGGCGAATTCACCGGCCAGAGGTTGTTGTAGGGCCGCCAGATCAGGAAAGAACAACGAAAGTAACGGCCGGGCCACAAGTTCAGTTGTGCGTCCTCCGCCACCAAGATGGGAGGGCCTTTCGTAACTGGCTTTGACCAAACTCAATTCGGAATCAAGCAATAACGGCATCACCAGACGCACAATCCATTCATTGGTGAAGCTGGTGATATCGCCATCAATCCAGACCACTATTTCGCCGCGACTAGCGATAAGGCTGGCCCACAAGGCGTTGCCTTTACCCCGGGCTTTGCCGTGATGGCGATGTATCTCACTGATGGGCACCACCGTGGCTCCGGCTTCGCGAGCGATCTCGGCGGTGCCGTCAGTCGAATCATCGTCGACGACAATGAGCTCGTCCACCAAAGTGCCAAGTAACACCGGTTCGATCATCCGAATGAGATCACCGACTGTGTTGGCCTCGTTCCTGCACGGAATGCAAATTGAGATAGTGGTCGAGCCCTTAGCGGCTCGCGCCGCTTCCAACGTCCAGCCACTCGGATCGAAAGTCTTAATCTCCGCAGTCATTAGGGGCTGCATATTCCTTTCGAGGTCATAGTTGCCGTCAGATAGTTGTTCTCAAGATGGTGTCTTGTTCAACAGGGCTGGCCTCACCCGCTGATTTTCGGTCCTCGCCCGTAGCGTGCTTGGCATGTTTCTTTATGGCGTGGTCAACGCCTCACCTGATTCGCTCAACACCGATTCGATCGCTGTTGACGCTACCTCGGCCCAACGGCGAGGCGACTATCTCTTGACCCATGGATGCCAAGGTATTGACCTTGGTGGACAGGGTTCAACCGATAACGCCACCGTGGTGAGTTGGGAAGAGGAATGGGATCGCCTGCGCGACATCGTGGTGGCTTTGGCAGCTTTTCGGGTGCCACTCAGCATTGATTCCTGGAAGCCCGAAGTGACCCGTCGAGCTCTCGAGCACGGGGCCACCGTTATCAATGCCGCAGATGGCATGCAGTCCGATGCCATGTGGGAAGTGGCCGCCGAATTCCAGGTACCAATTGTTCTGCCCTTTCTTTCGGGTCCAAATCCACGGGAAATGGAGCGTGTGCGCACCGATCCCGTGGCCGCCATGATCAACTTTTTCGAAAGTCAATTACAGGTCGCTGATCGTTTTGGCATGCGCAAGATGTGCATTTTGGATCCGGGTACGGGCTTCGCCCCTTCGAATTGGCCTTGGGAGGAGCGGTACATCTACCAAAAGCAGGTGTATTCGAACCTGCAAGCTTTACGAGTCTTTGATTTGCCCTTGTATATCGCTCTGCCGTGGAAAGAAACCGCCCAACACGATGAACTACTGGAGATCGTCCTACGACAGCGACCCGAATTCGGAAGGGTTCATTATCCCGAAAAAGTTCGGCGCGTAGAGCGCGAACTCGGTCTGATCTAAAAGGACGTACTCAGAATCATTCCTTGACGAGACGTGTTCCCGGTCAGGTGACAAGTTCGGAGAGCGGCCCTCGGGGATAGACCGCATCGGGAGGCAGGGAGGTGTCCCAGTCCTTCGGACATTTTTCAGGTCGCACTTCACTGAGTGGGGCCAGAACAAAACGTCGCTCGGCGTAACGCGGATGCGGAACCGCCAAGTTGCCGCCAGCGATGATCACATCATCGAAAAACAGCAGGTCGAGATCAAGGGTGCGCGGACCCCAATGCACGGTACGCGAACGTCCAGCATCAGCCTCAATTCGGTGCAGCCAACGCAAGAGAGCGTACGGGTCCAGTTCGGTTGAGATCTCAACCACCATGTTCAGATAGGCGCCTTGCCCATCAGGACCGCCGATGGGGTCAGTCTCGTAGACCTGCGACTGCTTGATCACAGCTTCACCAAGGCGATCAATAGCGAACTGTAGGTAGGCCACACGGTCGCCAAGGTTGGAACCGAGAGCCAAAACGGCATTGTGAGTACTGATGGCTGTCGCTGACGTTTTTATGCGATGGATGCGCACCGCGGAAGATTCCACATCTTCAGGAATGGGGGGACGCAATTTCGTCAGAGTGAGATCTACGGCACTGACCCGCGGGAAAGCCAGCACCACATCAGCCATGCGCTGCGCCAGACGTTCCAAAAGTTGATCACTGGTATCTCGAGCAACAGCAGCTAACTGCATACATACTTGGCCGTAGTGCACGGTCTCGGTGAGATCATCGCTGAGACCGGCGTCGTGGAGATCGACATGAATATCGACATCGACGCGTAACGGCTGAGGGATGTCACGCTCGTGATCGAGAACTCCAATCACACTGACGACGCGCAAGTCCGAGATGAGGATGTGATCAGACACGGCGGACACGGTACCGTTGGAGCATGTCCTCTGACACGATTGATACCCCTTCAGTATTTGTTGGTTCCTTTGATCCCCGCCGAGTCATTACCGACTTGCGGGCCCTTGCCGACCGAACCGGTGGCCCGGACGGTTCCCGACGCCTGTGCTGGACCCCAGAGTGGGTGGCAGCCCGAGCCCTCTTACGAGAGGGTCTGGCCACTCTCCCCGTCGAAGTAGAAGTTGATGAGGCCGGCAATCTGTGGGCTTATTTACGAGGCGCCAGCCCCGACACTTTGGTGGTCGGCAGCCATTTGGACAGCGTGCCCAAAGGTGGCTGGCTGGACGGAGCCCTGGGAGTCATGGCCGGTTTGGAATTACTGCGGTCCTTGGCGTCCGAAGGCACTCCGCCAATCACGGTGGCACTCGTTGATTGGGCCGATGAAGAGGGGGCCCGATTCAGTCGATCACTCTTCGGTTCAGCAGCAGTCATGGGAACTCTTGATATTGATATCTTGCGCGGCCTCGTTGATAAAGAAGGGCAGCGACTCATCGATGTCCTCCCCCAACACGGAGTGGATATCGAAAATCTGGATGGGGCCCGTCGTCGACTTGAAAACGTCAAGGCCTATGTCGAGCTTCATATCGAGCAGGGACCGATTCTGGAATCCATGGATAAAGGAATCTGCGCGGTTTCTGGCACCAAGGGCATCGAACGAGAGCGTCTTATCTTTCGCGGTCAGGCAGCTCACGCCGGAACTATGCCCATGCCAATGCGTCGCGACAGCTTTCGAGCCGCGGCCCGATTTGCACTGGCGGTAGCCGAAATCGGAGATCGTTTTGACGGTGTCACAACCGTTGGCGCGGTGGCCTGCAAACCTGGTGTCGTCACCGCCGTTGCCGGCGAAACCACGATCACACTCGATATGCGCCATATCGACGCCGACATCTTGGCCACCATGTTCGCTGAAAGCCGACAGGCGGCACAAGCGGCGGCTGCGGCCGAAGGGTGCACCGTGGAATTCGAACATATCTTTCGAATTCCACCCATGCCTTTTCACCCGGAACTTTTAGCTGCAGCTAGTGAGAGTGTCCTTGAAGTGGAAGGTCATGACATCGTG
>JBJOFA010000176.1:0-4138 GCA_046049015.1 Actinomycetota bacterium
ACTTATTTGCGGATTGGCTCAATCCATGTGGCATCTCGTGGTGGCCCGGGGCCTTCAAGGCATCGGTGGTGGAGGCCTGTTCGCATTGTCCTTTGCCATCATCGGAGATGTCGTTCCACCGCGTGAGCGCGGAAAGTACGTGGGGTTCATCACCAGTATTTTCACGATCTCCAGTGTTCTCGGGCCCCTCCTCGGCGGCTTCATCGTGGACAACACGTCTTGGCGTTGGATCTTCTTGATCAACTTGCCAGTAGGAATCGTGGCCCTCATCATCACCGACCGATCGTTACGCCTGCCCTTTGTGCGACACGCTCGCAAGATCGATTACATCGGCGCAACGTTATTGGTGATCACCGTGAGCAGTCTTCTACTTGGATTGTCATGGACTGGCGAGACCTACGGATGGACATCATGGTCCACCTTGTCATTTTTTGCCCTTGCAATTCTCGGAACCGTGGTGTTCATCCGCTGGGAACAGTCCACTGACGAGCCCATCATTCCTCTCGACATGTTGAAGTTGGATGTAGTTCGTTCAGTGGTTCCCATGATGGTCCTCATTGGTGCCGTCTTTTTTGGAGCCAATACCTTCATGCCTTTGTACCTCCAAGGCGTCACGGGAGTTTCAGCAACCAACTCTGGACTGCTCTTAGTTCCATTGGCGGCAGCTGTTGCTCTCTCGGCCACAGTGTCAGGCCGAATTACATCGCGAACTGGGAAATACAAAAT
This sequence comes from Actinomycetota bacterium, assembly GCA_046049015.1. Lineage (GTDB taxonomy): Bacteria > Actinomycetota > Acidimicrobiia > Acidimicrobiales > Ilumatobacteraceae > Casp-actino8. Next base: position 727 of record JBJOFA010000176.1, read on the forward strand.
GTGGATACCCCTCGGTGCCATCACGGCGACCGGTGGTCTATTCATGGTCTCGTTTTTAGGAACCTCCCAGGGCTACGTCTATGTCGCAATGATCGGATCATTTTTCATTGGCTGCGGTATGGGATTGATCATGCCAACGGGAACTTTGTCGGTGCAGAATGCGGTGCCAATGCATGAAATGGGAACCGCTTCGTCTGTCGTTATTTTCATGCGCCAACTTGGAGGGGCAATTGGATTGGCCGCCTACGGCACACTTTTCAGCAGCCGATTGTCTGACGGAATTGATCCCGAGCTCATTCGCGCTCCCCGCGAAATCAAAAATCTTCCTTCACCGAATAAAGAACAAGCCCTCGAAGTGCTCACGGGCGCGATCAATTCGGTATTTCGCGCCGCAGTTCCAGTGATGCTCGTAGCTTTTCTCATCGCCTTGACGATTCCGGCGCTGCCATTACGAAGTACGACCTCCATCAACGACGGCACGAAAGCTGCTCACTAGTTCGGCGGACAATTCCCTGTTAGACCGCCGGAGTCGATTGTTGGCGAAGTTTTTCACGCGACATGCTTATTTGTCTTTGGAGTAACAAGAGACCAGCAATGGCAAAAAAGGCCGCAACTATGAAGATTGTTCGCTTGCCCCAGATTTGACCTACCGCGCCTAAGCCGAGGCCTCCAAAGACACCTCCCACCTCAAAAAACATAGTGAAACTGGCTACAACTTCAACCCGCTCCTCATCTGTTGTGTCGCGTACGGCCATTGCCAATAACGAGGGATACAAAAATGATGCACCAATGGCAAAGAACAACGTCCCAATCCAAATACCAAGTCCACTCCCAAGAGCAGCAACCGCACATACCGCTACCAAAATCGCGGTCAGCGCCGCACCCACGCTTCGATGCAACCCGATGGTCTCAGGAAGTCGAGCACCGAACAATCTGATGACCAAACACACAATGCTGTAGAAGGTGAAGAAACCTGCCGACCCACCTAATCCCAATTCTTTGGCGTAAGTGGGAACAAATGCATTGAATGATGTCCAGGCCGCGATACCCAAGGCCATCAGCGCGCCCGGAATGATGGCTTTTGGATGAAACCAGCGTGACCATAAGGTCCGTTTCCTATTCGGTTCCCCTTGGATCACTTCAATCGTGGATGCCTTCAGCGCTTGGTCATCAACGTCGGTCACTAACCGTCGCCGCATAATCGATGGAGCGAAGAGCGGAATGAGCGCCGACAGCAGAGCGCCCGCGGCCGCCACAACAAAGACTGCATCAAAGCGACCGATATCTAAACCGCGTCCTGATTCGGGGACGGCGCCCATGACCGTCTCTCCAAGAATCGGGCCCATCGACAGCCCGCCAAAAACTGCTACCGACAAATAGCTGGCCCCTTCGGCTTTACGATTGTCCGGGCTGAATTCAACAATCAACGTGGCAGCCCCGACGAAGAGAGCGGCCTCCCCGATGCCGGTCAGGGCTCGAAGCGGAAGGATCTGCCAGGCCGAATTCACTACCACCAAGCCCAAGGCTGAAACTGCTCCCAGCACTCCACCAGCGACCATCAAGATCCGAAGTCCCCAATAGTTCCCTATCCAAGTCAGACCTGGCCGACACAAAACCGCTGCGCCACTGAAAGCCACCGCTGCGGCGCCAATCATTGCCTCGCCATAACCCAGACCATTCTCAATAAAGACCGGCAAGGTGGGAATGAAAACACCCACGCTCATGTAATACGCGGCAACCGACAACGTCACCAATAAAAAGGGAGCAGTTACCATTTTCGAGCGCGACTGATCAACCGAGGTCATGTTGTTCTTGCTCATCGACAGTCAACGCAACCGGCAACCGAGAAACTCAGCCGGCGGTGGGTTCCTTGGGCAAACCAAGAACGCGCTCTCCAACTAAATTTTTCTGGATCTGGCTGGTGCCGCCCCAAATTGTTTCCGAACGACTGAAGAAAAAGGCCGACTGCATCGGACTAACTGGATAACCCGGACGACGCTTTTCACGGGCCGCTCCAGGCCACGAGCCAGATTCCGGTCCAGCGTCCACCAACATGGAATGAGCTCCGAAAATATCCAGCGCTAACTCCATGGCTACTTTGTGCATCTCTGACCAAAACATTTTGTTCGATGCCCCGAGGGCGATGACTCCGAGATCCTTAGCGTTGTTCAAAGTCGCAGTCAAAGAACGCAAACCGTTGATTCGCAAAATCTGAATTTTGGTGTAGTACTCCATGAGGCGCTGGCGAATGTCCTCACGGTGAATCGCCCCATTCTCGGTAGCCGCCAACACCATCTGTCGGTACTCCTCTTCAAACCGTCGATAGCCGGTGGTGGCACTCATACCGCGTTCGAAGGCCAGAGTAGAGTTCGCCACCTTCCAACCGTTATTGACCCCACCAACGACATTGTCTTTCGGGCATCGAGCATCAGTAAAAAACACTTCACAGAACTCAGCAGTCCCATCGGGCTGCACGATGCCGCGCACTTCAACACCCTCTTGTCGCATCGGGACCAAGAGATACGAAATACCTTTGTGCTTGGGAGCATCAGCGTCGGTGCGGGTCAACAAGAAGCAGTAATCAGCATGATGACCACCAGTGGTCCACACTTTTTGCCCATTGATGACCCACTCGTCACCATCGAGAACCGCGGTCGTTTTCAGCGAAGCCAGATCGGAACCAGAGTTTGGCTCGCTGAAGCCCTGACACCAACGGGTCTTACCGTTCATGATGTTGGGAAGAAACTCTTTCTTTTGCTCCTCAGTTCCCCACTGCAAAAGGGTCGGGCCGACCAATGTGTCACCAAAGAAGTCGGCGCGCAACGGGGCTTTCATGGCGGCGAACTCTTCAGCCAAGACCACCCCTTGCATAGTGTTCAAACCCTTGCCGCCGTATTCCTTGGGCCAGGTAGCGCAGATCCATCCACCAGCAAAAAGCTTGGCGGGCCAACCATCGTTGAAGGCTTTGCGTTCCTCTGAGGACATATCGAAACCGGGTTGCCCCCAGCCCTTGGGCAGATTGTCGACCAGCCAATTGCGGATCTCCTGGCGAAATGCTTGGGCGTCATCGGGGTAGTTCAAATCCATTTGCTTAGTCTCTCGCAGCGGAGCACCGAGACCCAACCCGAAACCCCCCTATCCCTGGTCATCCTTCACAATTTCCCTTTTCAAAATCCCCTTCAGCACGACACCTGGAATCATTCATTCACACGCGACTCACAGAACTACCACCGAGACAAAAACCGATTTTTCTACCCTGTCGAGTAGGTGGTGCCCTAGCCTGCGGGCATGTCCGTCATTGCCGCAGCAGCCGAGGGCTATGACCTAGCCCTGGTCTTGGGCAGTCTTCTTGTCATCATTGTGGTCGCTCGCCTAGCAGCTGAGATCGCGGAACGAATCAATATCCCCCCAG
>JBJOFA010000177.1:0-4114 GCA_046049015.1 Actinomycetota bacterium
CCGTCGCGCCGTCGCTGAAACATGATGGAGCGGAGCGGACATGGAAGGTCAATCTAACCGCGTAGGTAGGTCGAACTCCGTCGCCGAGTACGCTTCGTGTCTGTAGTTCGGTGCAATAGAGTTCAGTCAAATTTATTGAATACCGTGTCAGGCTGCACTTGGGGGAGGCGTCATGTCATCAGGAAGTTCGTCAGTTCAAGGGATTCCCGGATTGATGCAAGAAGTTCCGTTGTCGATTTTGCATCTCTTCGATCGCGCTGAGAGATATTTCGGTCATAAGACCATCGCCACGGCCACAGCAAACGGAATTGAGCGCACAACGTATGGCCGATGGGCCGAGCGAACGCGCCGCCTGGGAACCGTGCTCGATCAATTGGGTATTTCACCCCAAGGCCGCGTCGCAACTTTTGCTTGGAATACCGCCCGTCACCTGGAGCTGTATTTCGCTGCGCCGTGTTCAGGGCGAATTTTGCATACGTTGAATATTCGACTTTTTCCGGAACAACTCACTTATATCGCTAACCACGCCGAAGATGAAGTGATCTTTATTGATCGATCACTAGTGGCGCTCCTAGCGCCACTGTTGCCCACATTCACAACAGTTAAGCATTTGGTGATCATGGATGATGGAAAGGGCGATGTGCCCGCCAATCTTGCCGGGTTAAAGGTGCACGATTACGAGGAGTTGCTCAGCGCAGCAGCGCCTGCTGACTTTCGTGAGGTTCCGGAACTCAGCGCGGCGAGTATGTGTTACACCAGTGGAACAACTGGAAACCCTAAGGGCGTTGTTTATACCCACCGCAGCACTTTCCTGCACACCATGGCCACCATGATGGCTGACGCACTCGGAGCGAGCGAGCGTGACAAAATTTTGCCAGTCGTTCCGATGTTTCATGCCAATGCCTGGGGACTTGCTCATGCAGCAGTAGCCGCTGGCGCCGATTTGGTCATGCCAGGCCCCGACCTTTCCGGCAAAGCAGTAGCCGATCTCATTGTCAACGAAAAAGTGACTGTGGCCGCAGGAGTACCAACTATTTGGATGGGAGTGCTACCCGAGTTGAAGGGACGCGATACTTCCAGTTTGCGGGCCATTCCTTGCGGGGGCTCGGCGGTACCTCGGGCACTTTCTGAGGCCTATCGCGAACAGACTGGATTGCCGATTTTGCAGGCTTGGGGCATGACCGAAACCAGCCCAATTGCTGCGGTGTGTCATCTTGATAGTGATCAATTGCTGCTTGATGTGAATGCCCAGGCTGATTTGCGCACTCAGGTAGGTCGCATTGTCTTTGGAGTCGAGTGTCGGGTTGTCGAGCCCGGGACCACCACCAGTGTTGCTTGGGATGGCGAGTCGAGCGGTGAACTGCAATGTCGCGGTAATTGGATAGCGGCTACCTACTACAACGATGAGCGGGCCGGAGAGAGTTTCACCGACGACGGTTGGCTACGTACGGGGGATGTGGCTGCCGTTGATTCCCGCGGTCGAATTCGCCTTCTCGATCGCACCAAAGATTTGATCAAGAGTGGTGGCGAATGGATCAGTTCTGTTGAACTAGAGAATGAACTGATGGCCCACCCTCAAATTCGAGAAGCCGCTGTCATCGGCGTTTTCCACGAAAAGTGGAGCGAACGTCCACTGGCTTGTGTGGTTCTAGATCCGGGCGCAGAGTTGTCCAAGGAGGCCATCTTGGAGTTTTTGGCCTCAAAAGTCGCCAAGTGGCAAGTTCCCGACGACGTGGTCTTTATCGATGAAGTTCCAAAGACCAGTGTGGGCAAGTTCTCGAAGAAGACTCTGAGAGATCGATTTGCCGATTATCAGCTCCCGTCCGAATAAATCTTTTGAACTTAATCAAGTGACTATTAAGGAAGTAGAAACATGAAACATTCAACTCGATCAATCGCTATCGCGGTCGCTCTATGTCTTTCGGCTGTGGCTTGCGGTTCAAGTGACGAGGGCACAGCGAGTAGCGAAACTACTGCCGTGTCATCAACCGATTCGACCGTGAATGATGAAGGCACTGGTCAAGTTTTGAATGTGCCAAAGGATTTTTCCTCTATACAAGAAGCTGTTGATGCAGCATCAGATGGTGACCTGATTTTGATAGCCCCCGGGACCTATAACGAAGCAGTTCAAGTCACCACCAACAACATCGTCATTCGCGGACTTGATCGCAACGAGGTGATCCTCGACGGAAATTTTGAACTAGAAAACGGTATTCGTGTAGTCGGAGCATCCGGTGTAGCCATCGAAAATATGACGGCGATCAATTACACGAAAAACGGATTCTTTTGGACTGGCGCTACGGGATATCGCGGTTCATATCTCACCGCAGTACGAAATGGCGACTACGGGATCTATGCCTTTGACTCAGTTGGAGGCTTGCTGGAGAATTCTTACGCCGCAGGTAGCCCAGACGCCGGTTTCTATATTGGTCAGTGTTACCCCTGTGATGCTGTGGTGAGAAATGTGATTTCAGAACACAACGGTCTTGGTTACTCCGGAACTAACTCGGGTGGCAATTTGGTCATTGTTGAGTCAATCTTTCGACGGAATCGTGCCGGAATAGTTCCCAATAGTGGAAGCTACGAATTGTGCTATCCGCAGCGGGAGACGACCATTATCGGCAATCAGGTGTATTCGAATAACCAGCCTGATACTCCAGCAATTGATGTAGCCATCCTCGCTATGGGAAATGGGATTCTTAGCGCCGGTGGAATTCGAAACGTGATCGAGCGCAATCGAGTGTGGGATCACAATAAGACTGGAATTGGTTTGGTGCCCTTTCTCGAGGAAGATCCCAATGATGTGCTGCCGAGTAAGGAGGACTGGGAATTGTTGTGCGCCGATTCAAAGCTTCTTCTGCCCGAAGTCCCCGAAGGAGCGTTGCTTTGGGATTCTCAAGAGAATGTTGTGCGAGGAAATCTCCTAGAGGACAACCGAATTGCTGACTTAGCTGTTGGATCCGCCGGTACGAATTTGTGGGAATTGGGCAATTGTTTCGAAGACAACTCTCATACCAGTGCGGCACCCACCAATTTGGTTGCCTTATCACCCTGTGGAACTCTTGATCCGACCGGCGATTGGCTGACGGGGGACTTGGTCGTCATCAATTGGTTAGTCGAGGCCGAAACCGCGCCGCCATCAGTTGATTGGAAAACTGCTCCGTTGCCGGAACTGCCCGTGCTTGAAAATATGCCCAACGCAGCGACTGCTCCCGCAGTCCCGGCGAGTCCGGTACCTCCGGTGGTAGATCTTGATTCGATTATGGTGCCAGCCAAAATTGACTAACTATCCTCTTCGATTCAAGGCACCTAGCAGGATTTATTTCGCAGGCTGACTTTCCAAACCGATGGGGAGAACGGCATAATTGAATGATGATTACCGGACGGTTGGGCCTTCTCGCGGTCTCATTGACCGTGTTGGGCAGTTGTGGGGACAATTCGGTCGATGGCTCATCATCGGTAACCTCGTTTGCTGCGAATGGGGAGACCATCACTATTCAGTCCTTAGACAATTCCTTTCGGCCGGTTGAGTTTGAAATCAAGGCCGGGACCGAAGTCATTTTTGAAAATCGTGGCAGGAATGATCACAATATTCTTCCTGATTCGGTGGCCAATGACGAAGAAATGACTGCCCTGCTTACCTCGAGCGACGCGCCGACTGCATGGGGTGTTATCGCTGCTGATTTTGTGCCCGGAGATACTTTTTCGCATCTCTTCACCGTCCCTGGCATCTACTCTTATTACTGCTCAATTCATGGTTCGCCGGGAGCGGGAATGTACGGAGTTTTGGTGGTCACCGATCCAAGTGCCGGCTGAATAACGAGGCGCGACGTCAATCGATAACGAGGAGTTTAAATATGTCTGCCCAATTGAGTCATCCCAGGATCGGTAGGTCCTTAATCTCCTCTGTTGTCGGAGGATTCCTGTTGTTAAGTGCCTGCGGAAATAGTGGATCGACTGAAACGAGCACTGATTCGCTACCCACAACGGTAACGAGCGATTCCTTCGGTGCCCCAGCAAGTGGTCGGACTCTTCGGGTTCCACAGGATTACCGCACCGTTCAAGGTGCTGTAGACAGCGCTGCTGAGGGGGATCTTATTTTGATCTCGCCCGG
>JBJOFA010000178.1:0-4100 GCA_046049015.1 Actinomycetota bacterium
CACGTCGCCACTGGTATTCACCACCCAACTCAAGTTTGCGATGGGCGCGGCGCTCAGGATTTTTCGGGTAGGCAACGGCATGACGAGATGCCACTTCAGAAGCGATTTCCTCTAGGCCGATACCGCCCAAGCGACTCACGGTTCCAGTGAAGTATTCAGCAATCAGATCCTGTCCGAGTCCGATGGCTTCAAAGATCTGTGCCCCGGTGTAGGAAGCCACAGTGCTGACACCCATCTTCGACATCACTTTCAAAACACCCTTGCCCGAGGCCTTGATGTACTTCTTCACTGCAGCCACAGGATCAACATCGCCGAGACCGTGAGTGTCCTCGCGGATCATGTCTTCAATAGATTCGAAGGCCAAATACGGGTTGATCCCTCCAGCACCGAACCCAATGAGAAGTGCCATGTGATGCACTTCGCGAGCGTCACCAGCTTCCACGATGAGACCAGCTTGGGTCCGCTTCTTTTCCCGAATGAGATGGTGATGAACCGCCGCAGTCAACAACAAAGAGGGAATGGGAGCCATCACTTCATCGCTATTGCGATCAGAAAGCACGATGATGCGCGCTCCATCATCTATGGCCCGCACAACTTCAGCACGAATCTGCTCTAGAGCTTCGCCGAGAGCCGCTCCACCACCGGATACTCGATAAAGACCCGACACCACATGGGTTCGTAAATTCGGAAAAAGGCCATCGTCATTGGCATGAATAATTTCTGCCAATTCGCCGTTGTCGATAATCGGAAACGGCATCACCAACTGGCGACAGCTATCTGGACCGGGGGCTAAGAGATTGCTTTCTGGCCCAATTGTGGCCCCGACACTGGTGACCACTTCTTCGCGAATGGCATCCAAGGGTGGGTTGGTTACCTGAGCAAAAAGCTGTTGGAAATAGTCGAACAAGAGCCGAGGGCGGTCGGAAAGCACCGCAATTGGCGTATCAGTTCCCATCGAACCGATGGGTTCAGTCCCGGTCTTGGCCGTTGGTGCCAAAATCAGTTTTAACTCTTCGTGGGTGTAGCCGAACATTTGTTGCCGCCGCAAAACACTGTCATGGCTGTACACCATGTGGGCGTGATCCTTCAGAGCACTCAACTCAACCAGCCCGGCCTTCAACCATTCGGCATAAGGCTCAGCCGTGGCCAATGAACGCTTGATCTCGTCATCTTCAACAATGCGCCCCTGATCGGTATCAATGAGAAACATTCGACCGGGTTGCAGACGACCCTTGCGGACGACCTTGGCGGGATCAATATCAAGTACTCCTACTTCAGAAGCCAAGACCACCAATCCGTCGTCGGTCACCCAATATCGGCTCGGACGCAGTCCGTTACGGTCAAGGACCGCCCCGATGACAGTTCCATCGGTAAAGGCCACACTCGCTGGTCCGTCCCAGGGTTCCATCAAACTGGCATGGAATCGATAGAACGCTCGCTTGTCAGCGTCCATGGTCTGATGATTCTCCCAGGCTTCAGGAATCATCATCAAAACTGCGTGAGGTAATGAGCGCCCACCAAGATGCAGCAGTTCTAGAACTTCATCAAAGCTTGCCGAATCGCTACCGCCCGGGGTGCAAATGGGAAAGGCTCGCTCAAGTCCGGGTATGAGATCGGACTGCAAGAGCGCTTCACGAGTCCGCATCCAATTCCGGTTGCCCTGCACAGTATTGATCTCACCGTTGTGAGCGATGTAGCGATACGGGTGCGCCAAGGGCCACGACGGAAAAGTGTTTGTTGAAAATCGACTGTGCACCAAGGCCAAGGCGCTTTCAACACGCTCATCGGCGAGATCTGGATAAAAAGCCCCTAACTGTGGAGTCGTCAGCATTCCTTTGTAAATGAAGGTGCGACTCCCAAGAGAGGGGAAGTACGTCCGCAAATCTGCTTCCAATTCGTGTTCGATTCGCTTGCGGGCGATGTATACCCGACGATCAAGTTCGATACCTGATGTCTGGCCGGGATCCACGATGAAGATTTGACGGAAAATGGGCATCACCGCCCGAGCACTAGCCCCCAAACTCCGAGGATCGGTGGGAACTTCCCGCCAGCCAAGAACTTGTAAACCTTCTTCATTAATGATGGCTTCGATTCGCCGGGCGGCACGGTCAGCCTCTTCAACTCGTGACGGAAGAAAAGCTAAACCCGCGGCGTAATGCCCTGCCTCTGGCAAATCGAAAGCAACCACTGATCGAAAAAAGCGGTCCGGCATCTGAACCAGAATTCCCGCGCCGTCACCGGTGTCGGGTTCGGCTCCTGTAGCCCCACGGTGCTCCATGTTGCAGAGCGCTCCCAATCCAAACTGGACAATGGAGCGAGATACTCGGCCTTGAATGTCTGCCACAAAGGAAACTCCACAGGCATCGTGTTCAAAGCGAGGGTCATACAGACCGTGGGCCACGGGCAGACCCGACTCATCGAGGGTGACGGACATAGCGAATTCTCCTGGTCCACAAAGACAACGAAAGATTTGTGTTCCGGGACAACGCTGGCCCGCGAAGAGCAGTCTAGAGGTGGCGGTGTGGTAACGGCGAAGGATTAAGAGCAGTTAACAGGGATTAAAACGTCACATCTTCAAAGACGGCCGGACGCTTTTCGAAATTGGCCATCACCGCTTCAACCTGGTTCTTCTTCCCAATCAACGATCCAATGACCCGGCGCTCAGCGGCGAACTGTTCGGCGGCGCCCTCGGCGAAAAGCCGGTTAAAGAGTTCCTTAGCGCCCCGAACCGCATCGGGACTGCGCTCGGCGATGTCTCGTGCCAAGGCCAAGGCCTCGGCACGCGGATCCTCAGCCAACCTGGTAGCCAATCCCATCCCTAGGGCCTCACGCCCGTCAAAGAGTCGAGCCGTGAAGGTCAGCTCCTTGGCCACATCGGGACGCACCAACCGCGACAGCACCAACGTGCCCGTCATATCGGGAACTAATCCCCAATGGGTTTCGCGTACCGACATTTGAGTATCGGGATGCACAATGCGGATATCGGCACCCAGGCAAATCTGGATACCACCACCAAGGGCGTGCCCGTGAACCGCGGCGATTACCGGTACTGGAACTTCTTGCCATACCCAAGCCACCTGCTGTCCCAGGTGGGTAATGCGACCAGCGGCCATCGACCCGGGACTATCGGCAGCTTGGTTGGCAGTGTTTCCCGCGCCACCAGCCATCTGCTGAAACGAGCCGAAGTCCAAGCCGGCGCAAAATGACGACCCCTCACCCGAGATCACCGCCACGCGCACCCCGGGCGCCGACTTCAGCCAATCACCAGCTTGGGCCAATCCAAGAAACATCGGTCCATCTAAAGCATTTCGCTTATCGGCTCGAATAAGGCGAACATCAGCAACACCATCCTCCAGCGAAATACTGACGCGGTCATGAAAAGAAACGCTCTGGTTCATGTCGCCCATCTTGTCAGGTCTTCAACCAAGCCGTAGCAGCCTGCCAGACTTGCTCATGCCCGGGCCCAAACTGCGTATGACGTGGCCAAAATTGTCTTCGACGCGGATCATTGCCACCTTCAGTGCGCTGGCCGCCCTGGCCATTGGATTAGTCCAGTTTCGCCGGGGCATCGTTCCCCTCTTGGACACCGTGACGTATTGGAGTGGGGCCGAGGCTGTGGCTCGCGGAGATCTTTTCTCCACCACTCTGGCTCCATCATTTTCGAATTTCTCCGCAATCGATTTTCTTGAGCGGGGAGGTTCGCTCCCCTTTGTGGACTTCCCCATCGGGTATCCACTTTTGGCGGGCATTCTCGGTTCGGTCATGGATGTTCGCACCGCTATGCAGATTCTGGTTTTAGTTGCCTTGATGGCCGTCGCGGTAGGAGTCGCCACCGGGTATCGACGTAACAACTCCCTGTTCTCAGCCCTAACCCTCGGCGGAGTTGGAGTCCTTGTCATCTTGTCCCCCGCCATGCGTCTCGTCACTCAGGGAGCCCTATCGGAGCCACTGTTTGGGGCCGCAGTGTTATGGCTAGTTATTTCTCTGGCCCGCTACCGCCAGGGCGGATCGTGGACCACCGTCGCAGTATTAAGTGTGACCGCATCACTTTTGCGTTTTCTTGGTGCGCCACTCGCAGTTCTGGCCGGATGGGAGCGCTA
>JBJOFA010000179.1:0-4091 GCA_046049015.1 Actinomycetota bacterium
CTTCCCGTAGCGGTTGGAGCGGTTCTTCCTTATATCGAGGACCTGACGAAGTACCCCCTATGGATGGGGCTAGTCCATGCCGTGGGCCCCGCCGATGACGGTGGTGGTCATCAAGTTGAACTTCGGGGCAAGATTGGCCCCTTTGCCCGCTCTAAAAGGTTGCGAATGCTTCGTGTTGAGCAACCTGACCCGCATCACATTCGCTTCGAGCGACATGAAACCGATGGGCGCAGTCACGGGCAATGGGTATTGCAGGCCACATTAAGTTCGAATAGCACGGATTCAGATATCGCGAATTCTGATATCTCTAACTCTGACGTTATGAGCCCGCAATCTGGAACCCGGCTCTTCATTACCTTGAATTATGAAGGAAGCCTTTGGTCCTCTGTTGTCGAACGGGTCTTGGCTGACGAAATTGAACGCAGCAAAAGTCGTTTGCGAGATTTACTACTTTCGTCCTGAATCAACCCGTCGAAATCTAGATCGGTCAGCTTTCAGCACACGGCCCTACTCGTCACACGGCCCATGCGGAAAAGCGCCCGTTCGCTCTTTTTTCTAGATGAAGATTGAGGCCGAAACATTCAGAAAGCATTGACGAAGTCAAGACTTCGGCGACGGTCCCCGAGGCCATGACCGTTCCCTGTGAGAGATAGAGAATATGGGTCATGCCGGGTGGGATCTCATCGACGTGATGCGACACAATGACCAAAGGTGGGGCTGAAGTGTCGGCAGTCAGCTCGCCGAGGGCTTGGACCAAAAATTCGCGACCCCCAAGGTCCAGACGGGCGCTTGGCTCATCCAAGAAAATGATCCCTGGGTCAGTCATCAGGGTCCGAGCCAGAAGGACTCGCTGCTGTTCGCCAGAAGACAGCGTGCCAAAACTTCGCTCGGCAACGTCGCCAACGCTCATTCGCTTGAGGCATTCCAATGCCCGCTTTCGATCTTCATGGTCGTAGGTGTGCCACCAGGGCTCCAACGCTGCGTATTTAGCGGTCATGACCACTTCTTGGGACGTCAATTGCTCCCGCAGAGAAGTTGCCAAGGAAGCGGACATGTACCCAATCCGACGACGAAGAGTTCTAACGTCAGTTGTGCCAAGGCTTTCGCCGAGTACCGTCACCGAGCCGGAAGATGGGTGCTCGTGGAGTGCGGCGATACGCAGCAGGGAAGTCTTGCCCGATCCATTGGCGCCAAGTACCAGCCACCGTTCATTTGATTGAACCGTGAAGTTGATCTCTTTGAGAATCGAGCACCCATCGCGAATGAATGAGACGGACTTCAGTTGGAGACTGGCGTCCATTGGCCCAGGTTATTCCCTACTCAGAGGGCCATATAGGTGTTAGGAATTCTCGTTTCGCGCCAATGGTGTCCCGATGCGCGAATGTAGAGGGGTGAGCGACCCCCGAGAATCCTTGGCAGCCCCTCAGATGAAAGATTCCTTAGGATCTGATCTCGAGGCGGCTTTGGCCGAAGTATTGGGAGTTCAGCAGATTTCTGATCTGAATCGCTTAAGCGGGGGCGCCAGTCGGGAGACTTGGAGCTTCCGGGCCGATGGACGACCACTCATCGTGCAACGACAACGGTCAGGTGACACCCGCGATATGAGTATCGAGGCTGCAGTCGTTCGAACTGCTTTTGAGTCTGGTGTTCCAGTCCCTGAATTGATTACTAGTGGCTCTGGACCGGTGGGTTCACATTTCATGATCTTGGCCCACGTTGAAGGAGAGACCATCGCCAGAAAAATTCTTCGCGACGAACGCTTCGCCCACGCTCGAACGGTTCTCGTCCCCCAGATGGCCTCGGCTTTAGCGGCATTGCAGACGATCGATCCTGATGTGATCATTGGACTGCCAAGCACCGATCAAGTGCAGCAGTATCGACAGACCCTTGACAATTTGAACGATTCATTGCAGCAATCCCATCCAGCATTCGAACTGGCCTTTCGCTGGTTGGAGAAGAATCGCCCCATTGAGACTCGGCGCTGTCTGGTTCATGGTGATTTTCGATTGGGGAACATCATGATTGGTGAAGACGGACTGCGGGCGGTGCTCGACTGGGAATTGGCTCATGTGGGCGACCCAATGGAGGATTTGGGTTGGCTCTGTGTGCGTGCCTGGAGATTTGGCTCGACCCAACCAGTTGCTGGGCTGAGCGATTATGAAACCCTAATGTCGGCCTATGAGAGTTCCAGCGGACTGAAAGTTGATCGCGAGTTGGTGCGTTGGTGGGAGGTGCTCGGCACTTTGAAGTGGGGCATCATGTGCATGATTCAAGCCAGTTCCCATCTTTTGGGTCTGGTACGAAGTCACGAGATGGCCGCCATCGGCCGGCGAGTCTGCGAAAACGAATACGACATCTTTTTGGCTCTTGAAGGCCGATGGGAATCCTTGAAGGTTCAATGAGGTAGGAGCCAGCACGATGAATGAAGACGTCACCAATAGCGAACCAGAGCCCGCAATGGAGGAATCTCTCGTTTCTGGATCTCTCCATGATTTGCCCTCTATGGGTCAATTGGTTGAGGCTGTGCGGGAGTGGATGGAGCGAGATGTGCTCACTAGCACCTCGGGGCGCGTGCAGTTTCACACGCGAGTTGCCATCAACGCTCTCGCCATGGTGGAACGAGAATTGAAATTAGGTTCAACTCAACAAAGTCGACATCGTCAGCGATTGGCAAGTTTGGGTTTTTCTAGCGATGAGTCCTTATCGGCGGCAATACGGCGAGGGGACTTGGATGCCAATATCGAACAGGTTGTGGAATCGGTACGCGCTGACGTGATTGACAAACTGGCCGTTGCTAATCCCGGCTATTTCTTGGCCGAGAATCGATAGCAACTGGGATACCGTCTTGGCCTGCGGCCTGCACTATCGGTTGGCCTGCGGCCAACTGCCCGCAAGCCGCCGCAATATCGGTGCCCCGATTTCCACGAACGGTGGCATTAACTCCCATATCGACAAGCCGTTCGCAAAAATTGCGCACCAAGTGCATAGCCGTTCCACGAACTGCGTAACCCGGAGTGGGATTGAGCGGGATCAAGTTGATATGGGCCGCCAAAGGCAGTGAGCGGGCCAAGTTTGCTAGCTCCACCGCATCAGAGGGCCGATCATTAACACCGGAAATCATGGCCCACTCAAAGGTCAGACGTCGGCCTTTTTGTTCGAGGTAATCCGAACATGCGTCCATCAAAGCGGGCAAAGGGTAACGACGATTGATCGGCACTAATTCATTTCGCAGAGTGTCGTTGGCGGCGTGAAGACTGACCGCCAAGTTCACCGGCAGTGGTCGAGCTGCAAGACGGCGAATGCCGGGGATAATGCCAACAGTGCTCACGGTGAGATGTCGTGCCGAGATGCCGAGATCCTCATGGGCCCGAACTAAGGACTCCCACACTGGCTCTTCGTTGGCAAGGGGTTCGCCCATGCCCATGTACACAAGATTGCTCACGCGTCGGTCAAACTCTTGAGCCTTTTGGGCTGCTCGTATGAATTGCTCGACGATTTCCCCGACAGTGAGATGACGAGTAAATCCAGCTTGCCCGGTAGCGCAAAATCCGCAAGCCATGGCACATCCAGCTTGGGTGCTGACACAGACGGTTGCTCGATCGGCGTACAACATGAGGACGGTCTCAATGCGGCTGCCATCATTCAGTTCCCAAAGGAACTTGATGGTGTCTCTATTGTCGGATTCAACCTCGGCCACCAAGGTCAACGACAATGGAAGAACATTGGCGAGTTCAGCCCGTAAGTCTTTGGGTAGGGCTGTGAGGTCTTGCGGCGCGCGCAACTCTTCGTATAAGCCCCGCCACACTTGATCAACGCGAAATCGAGGCTGACCTTCCAATAGTTGGGCTACGTCCTCGCGGGTTGCTCCGTAGCGAGTAATCGCCACTGGCTTTTTTGGGCTTTTGGCGGTTGTTGCGGGCATGTCAGGTTCTTTCGCCGATGTCATCGGATCTTGGATTGCCAAGTGTGGTGCCTAATTCCTCGAATTCATCAACACGAGCACGCAGAACGTCCAAACTTGAGTTCCAAAATGCTTCTGAAGTCACATCAATATTGAATGCCGCCCCAAGTTCTTCACCGGAGGCCATTCC
>JBJOFA010000180.1:0-4083 GCA_046049015.1 Actinomycetota bacterium
GATGACTTCGGTGAGTGGACCAATGCTGAAACGGCTGGCATCTTCACGAAGGACTTGACTGGCCCATTCAGCAGGCGCCAGAAGTGCCAATCGATACTCAGCCAAAGTTGTGGCCGGCCACACTTGACGGCCCGTCGTGATAGCCGAGCGCGTCAGAGAGCGCAATCGAAACAAGGACTCCCATTCTCGATTGACACAAAGTGCATCGATGTAGCGAACCAATTCATCCAGGTCAGCTCTATCGACAAGACGTTCAAGTTCGTTATTGACGGAATCGGATCGAGACATAGGCAATGTGTTCAGACCATGGGCCATGGATAGCGGCTACCACTGGGATCAACGGGAAAAACCTTTCCCGTTACCAAGAGACGGGCGCGCTCTACCATGGCGCCGATTTCGTCTGAACTCAAAAGGCCTTCCAATTCAACTGGAGGATTGTCGGCTAAGGAAGTGATGCTTTGCAGAAGAATTGGTGAGATCTCCTCGCCACCAAATTCCCAGATAACCGTACGAAGTTTGAATTGCTCTGAAAAACAGAGGCCGTTATCGATGGCCCAAATTCGATCCTCGGAGTCGATTAAGCAGTGACCACTTTTACGATCGGTGTTATTAACAATGACGTCAAAGAGGGCAATTTTCCGAAACTGATCATGCAGATGTTCTTGGCTTTCAAAAAGGGTGAAATAGTGCTCCTCAAATCGAGCTTCGACAAACTGTTGCACTGAACCTGGACCGAAGGGTCCGTCGCATTCAACGGTTGGCGGAACGACGTGAAAGTTCAGGACTTCCGAGACGATGTATGCCGCAATCTCTCGTTTGAAGAGACCGGCGGGAAAGTCCCACAGGGGACGCTCGCCGCGAAGTGGTTTATAGATGCCCTGAGTGGAACTCTCACCCAGGGTGACCTGGACCAAAAAAGTGCCGTTGCTGCTGTAAGGCATACGCCCCAGTATCTCGATATCCCCGGTACTGAGAGTTTGCAATATGTCAGGGGAGGTCACGTCAGTTCATCCGCGGACAGAAATGACCGTCGGCATCGATTGGTCGTTCGCAATAGACACACGTCGGCCTTCCAGCCGACACAATACGATCGCTGTTTTCACAAAAAGCCATGGCTTGCGCGGCAGTGAGGCCGAGACGAAGACGCGCCCCTTCGGTCACATCTTCGATCTCATCGTCACCGTCCTCGTCCTCCTCAGAGCCAAAATTAATTTCCTCAAGATCTTCGACGACTTCAGTCAATTCGGGAGGGGTTAGCTCTTTTAGATAGAGAACGAAATGCTCCGCACTCGTGCTGAACTCAAGTGCTGCTGCGCCCAGGATGAATTCCTCATCGAGTGGTTCGTTCAGCCGCATCAGCTCGCGCGGTGGCTGGCCCTCGGGTGTTGGGAGATCGGCGAGAGCCCGACGGAGATAGGCCGAAATAGTGGCCACTTGTTGCTTCTCGCAACGAATTGTGACTGTTTGTGAACCTGAACGGGCTTGAAGATAAAAGACTCTCTGACCCGGTTCGCCGATGGCTCCAGAAGTGAAGACATCTACATGCTCAAAGTTCAGGTACGGATCCATAAATAATGATTCAGGAAGGTCGAAGTTCGCTGAGCGAACCACCGGTGGAGTTGACAGTTAACACGGTCGGGCCGTGCGAGGTGTAAAGAACCGCTGAGACCGAACAGGTGCTGATGACGATGCGCTGGAAGAGATCGATATGTGATCCCATGGCGTGGGCCATTGCGGCCTTGATGGGATCAGCATGCGATACGCAAACGATCGTGCCTCCGAGATGTTTAGCGCGCAAGCGATCAAGGGCGGAAACCATTCGTGTTTGCATCTCGGTAAAACTCTCACCGTTAGGAAATCGAAATGTCGATGGTGAGCGTTGAACCGTGGTCCACTCGGGCAACTTCATGAGCGATGCCAGCTCTTTTCCGGTCCAATCACCGAAATCGCATTCCAGGAGTCCCTTATCAATTTGGGTTTTCAGACCGAGGGCCTTGGAAATCGGTGCGGCCGTTTGGCGGGCTCTTTCCAGTGGTGAGGCGTAGACCGCATCGATCTTTTTGAGGGCCGAGATGCGTTCTGCGGCTCGTTGCGCCTGTTCGATTCCAACTTCAGCCAAATTGAGACCGGATGCTCGCCCCGGAAGGATCTTTCCTGTCGTTGGGGTTTGGCCGTGGCGCACAAGGATCACCAAGGTGGCATCGGGGGCAAGGGCGTCAGACGGGCGGGCCGAACGCGAAGGGCGCGGCCGAGATGACGACGGACGTTGGGCGCGACCGGACATGACTGTGCCAACCTAGTGCCGTGGCAGCCGATTCGTCTCGTCGATCTCAGGCGAAAAGGGGCACGGGGGGTTACCTACTCCAGACTCTCGGACAAGAGATAGCGAATTGTCGGGCCTGTCCCCGGCTGGTGGAGTGGCGCGAGGAAGTTCAAGAAACCAAACGGGCCGCCTATGCCAATGAGGAGTATTGGGGTCGAGGGGTTCAAGGTTTTGGGGACCCTGAGGCCCGACTGTTGTTTTTGGGATTGGCCCCAGCAGCCCATGGAGCGAATCGAACTGGTCGAATCTTCACCGGAGACCGAAGTGGCGATTGGTTGTTCCGGGGACTTCATCGAGCAGGTTTGGCCAATCAGCCCGAATCTCACCATCGTGACGATGGTCTTGAATTATCGGGAGCCTGGGTGACCTCGGCTGTGAAATGCGCGCCTCCCGGCAACAAGCCAACCCCTGATGAACGCTTGAAATGTCGATCCTTTTTACGCCGGGAAATTGATGCCCTTACCCACTTGCGGGTGGTTGTCTGCTTGGGATCGTTTGCCTATGAAGTGGCCTGCGTTGAATACGCGGTGAAGCCCCGACCGAAATTTGCCCATGGTCTCGTCGTGCCTACTGAGGGCCGAGTGCAGTTGGTGTGTTCTTTTCACCCCAGCCAACAAAACACCTTCACCGGTCGTTTAACCGAAGTCATGTTCGACAGCGTGATAAGTAGCGCAGTGCGTTTAGCGAGAGAGATCTAAGTTCATCGCTCGAGTGCGATGCGAGTGGCGCTCGCTGCTTGCGTCAAGGCACCCCATCCATCGTCGCAAAATTCACTCATCGAAAAAAAGCCGTGAATTTGCCCGTAATACCGAGTAAGTGAACATGGCACACCCGCTTCAAGAAGGCGCTGCGCGTATTGTTCGCCTTCATCGCGAAGCGGATCGTATTCAGCCGTAATAACCAAGGCTGGAGGAGCTGTTGAAAGGGTCTCGTTGTCTGCATGAAGCGGAGACACTCGGGGGTCAACTTCAGATCCGCTTGAGCCACTGAGATAGTGATCGCAGAACCACTTCATACCAGCTGCAGTGAGACGGTAGCCCTCGGCATTGTCGCGATAACTCGTGGAGCGTCGCGTGGCATCGGTGACCGGATAAATAAGCATCTGAAATTTCAGCGGAACGATGTTCATATTGGCGACCACTGCGGCCAAATTGCCTCCGGCTGAATCGCCGCCAACGGCGATGCGATTGGGGTCTATCCCCAATTCGTCAGCGTGACCATGCGCCCAGCGCAGTGCATGGGTGCAATCATCAACGGGGGCCGGAAAAGGATGCTCGGGGGCTAGGCGGTAGTCGACGCTGAGAACGGCATGGCCCATGGCATTAGCCAATTTGCGACACACATCATCATGAGTTTCGACGCTTCCAAGCACCCACCCACCGCCATGGAAATAAACCAAGAGTCCGAGTCCTGCTTGTGTACTTGGTCGGTAGAGCCGGCACGGGACACCGTCGGCGTTAATAGCGCGAATATCGTGAACCGAAACCGACGAGGGAGCGGTCATCATTTCCATTCCAGCGCGAGCGGCAAGGTGATCTTGAGTTTCAAGTGGTGGAGCCCCAAGGGCATCCATGGCTGCGAGGATGGCGGAAGTTTGAGGATGAAGCGGCACGTGATGATCATGCCACCGGCGAGGAGTGCTGATTGCTATCGGGAGGCTAGGGGCCTTCGCTTTTCACCGAAAGTTCAGTGCCGTGAATCAGCCGTTTGAGATTGGGCCAATGGCGCCAAACCATAAAGCAACACAATCCGAGGCCACC
>JBJOFA010000181.1:0-4066 GCA_046049015.1 Actinomycetota bacterium
GCTATGAAAAAGGCAACAGAAGCAATCAAAATAGCGGCAGGAAAAATCCGACCAACTAAAGCCAACTTTCGCCGCAGCGATGATTGAGTCTCGAACATCAGCTCTGCCAGCGCTCTGCTCGACGTCGCGCTAACCAGTACACGGTCATTGCCCCACCCATGATGATGATCATCCAGGCGGCCAACGAATAGCCCACGGCGTCCTCACCGATACGCACATCTCCACCCAGGAAGAAACCGATCCGCAACGGCACAATCTTTGAATTATCGGTGAGCACCCGGGCCGTGGCGTAGGCGCTAAAGGAGTTAGCGAAAAGAAGCAGAAAACCACCGAGTAACGATGGAGTGAGAACCGGAATTCCAATTCGTCGCCAGTAGGTCCAGGCTGTCCCGCCAAGATTGGCACACGCTTCGCGCCACGTTGGACGTAACCCGTCAATGGCTGGAAGAGTCACCAGCAACATCAGCGGAATATTGAAATACGAATAAACAATAATGAGGCCATTGACCCCGCCGAGGGTGAAGTCTCCGTCATAGATACCCCAACCGAAGTGCTCGAGAATTTTCGTCAGTATCCCTTGGCGTCCGAGAAGACTGAGAAAGGCGAAGGCCAACGGCAACCCACCCATATTGGCGGCCACTCCACTGAACGACGTCATCACTCCTCGTAACCAGACTGGACGTCGAGTGTGGGCCACGGCATAAGCCAACAACGTTCCCAAGACCGCGCCGACGAGGGCTGCTCCTATCGAAAAGGTGAACGAGAATTTGAAGGCCTCAAAGTTTTGCCCACTCATTCCCTCCCCCATGGCCTCCAAAGACCAGCCGTCTTCAGTTCGTAAAGCATTCACGAAAACACTGACTGCCGGGACGAATAAGAAGAGAACGAGAAACGCCAGGAAAGGCACGACGCCCCACCAGGGGCGTCGTAGGACTGAGCGAGAAATACGAGTGGGGGCCACGCCAGCGACGTGGCCCCCACTCCGGCCAGCAGTTAGGGGGAGGACTGGCACGATCTTGATCAGGCGTCAGCGACCATCGGGCCCCAGTTTGCGGCCAGGACTTCCTTCGCTTGAGCAATCTGATCCGGGGTGAGGAACGCCACTTGGTCGAGGAGTTCGTCCGGTGGCAGATTGACCTTGGACTCTTCGGTTACCAGACCGCGTTCGGTCAAGGACACGATGCGAGCAGGAACAGCCCCACCCTCGAGGTAACCAAGTGCACCTTCATCGCTGAAGATGTGCTCGAACCACAGTTTCGAACAAGCCTGATTAGGAGAGTTCTTCACTACACCCTGACCATAAAAACCGCCGTAAATACCATCGGCAGGGAAGTTCACTTCCACTGTCAATCCGGCCTCTTCCAACTGAGCCCGTAGTCCAGGAACGTTGTAGCTCCAGTCAATAGCAATCGGAGTTTCGCCAGACAGCACCGTCTCCTTGGTGACGTCGGTTCCACCAAGATTGCCGGACTTCTTCAATTCCGAGAAAAACTCGATACCCGGCATGATGTCATCGGCACTACCACCATTAGCAATGCTGGCCGCCATCACACCAGCGAAAGCTGAACCGGATTCCCTAGGATCACCGTTCAAGTTCACAAGTCCGCGATACTCGGGCTTCTTCAGATCGGCAAAGGTCTTCGGAGCACTGGACACGATTGTGGTGTTGGTGGTGATGGCCATGATGCCGTAATAAGCAGCAGCCCAATTGTTGTCGGCATCTTTCAGACCCGCCGGAATCTCGGCGTCGGTGGTCAAGGTGTATGGCTCGAAGAGACCACGGGCCACCATTTCTTGAGCAATTGCCGGACTCACGTCAACGTTGTCTGGCATATCGTCCTGGCCCGCCAGAGTTTCTACGGCGGCCATTTCGTCAGCGGACGATGCATCCGGATCAGCAACTGGGTTCTTGACGCCCGGGTACTTGTCTCTGAAGGACTGAAGAATGCCCTTGTAGTTGGCCCATTCATCGGGAAGCGCAATCAGATTGACTTGAGCGCCATTTTCCAGACATTCCTGGTACAAAGCATCAATTGGGTCACTGGGCTCGCTCGTTGGAGCCTCAGTAACACCAGTAGCTGAGGTTGCATCGGGAGCGTTAGAAACCGATGATTCTCCATCGTCTCCGCCACAGCTGCTGAAAACCAGACCGCCAATGACCGCCAGGGCCAGAATCTTCTTGAATCGGTTCATATCTACCTTTCGTTCACATGTAATAACAAGCGAAAGGTAAACCAGGCAGATAGCCGTCTCCTGGACTTCGAGACAACGGCAACCGACGAGTAAATGAATTGTGGGTGAACCGCCGCCACGGTTCACCCACGATCACATGTGCTGATGTTGTCAGAACTCGTTGCCGAGTTCCGGTGCGCCTCACCTAGACGGCGTCGGGACCCTCTTCACCAGTACGAATGCGAACCAGTCGATCCACCGACGTCACCCAGATCTTGCCGTCGCCGATCTTGCCACTAGCCGCTGATTCTTTAATGGTGGTCACCACGGCATCAGCCAATTGGTCTTCGACCACAATTTCGAGACGAACCTTGGGAACAAAGTCGATCTTGTACTCTGCACCACGATAGGTCTCGCTGTGACCACCCTGTCGGCCAAAGCCGCGCACTTCACTCACAGTGATGCCAGCCACGCCAACAGCTTTCAAGGCGTCTTTGACTTCATCCAATTTGAACGGTTTGATGATTGCAGTAATGAGTTTCATCGTTCTCTCTCCCTATCAGTGGTAGGCCGATTCGGCATGGAGGGCATAGTCGAGGCCATCTGCTTCGTCTTGAGCACTCACCCGGACTCCGATGGTGGCTTTCAAGATCAACATGATGACAAAAGTGATGACGAAGGACCAGACAATGGCCGCTCCGTTGGCAAGGGCTTGTTCTGCCAGCAGTCCGATATCTCCACCGTAGAAGATGCCCTTTTCAAAAGCACCGTCGAAGAACTCCGGATTAGCAAAGAAACCAATCAATAGTGATCCAACAAGTCCGCCGACGAAGTGCACACCAACAACGTCGAGAGCATCGTCATATCCGGCCTTGGCCTTCAAGCGCACTGCGTAGCAACACACCAGACCAGCAACGGCACCGATAGCCAACGGTGCTGCACCGGACACGTAACCAGCCGCCGGGGTGATGGCCACCAAACCGGCCACGATTCCCGATGCGGCACCGAGGTTGGTGGGCTTGCCGTCACGGATCCACTCGGTGAGAACCCACACCAGACCGGCCGCAGCTGCAGCGAGGAACGTATTCATGAAAGCCTGCACGGCCTGGCCATTGGCGGCCAGAGCAGAACCGGCATTGAATCCGAACCAACCGAACCACAAGATGCCGGTGCCGATCATGACCAGTGGCATTGAGTGCGGTGGATGACCTTCGGTCGGCCAGCCCTTGCGCTTGCCGAGCACCAGGACCGCGGCGAGAGCAGCGATACCAGCATTGACGTGAATTGCCGTACCACCGGCGAAATCGAGTGATCCGCGCTGGCCGAGCCAACCGCCGTAAACCCACTTGAAGATCGGGACGTACACAAGCAATGACCACACCGGCACGAAGATGGCCCAGGCCGAAAACTTCATGCGGTCGGCCACGGCTCCCGAAATCAGCGCTGGCGTGATAGCTGCGAACATTCCGAGGAAGGCCACCACGGCGAGAGTCATTCCCCCGTCTTCTCCGGTGATGCCTATGCCATCCAACATGAAGGCGTCGAGTCCACCGAGGAAGTCGTTTTCGAATGGCGTCTGGGATAGCGAGTAGCCAACCACGACCCAAAGAATCGGGATGATCAACACGCAATAGAAGTTCATCATCAACATATTGAGGACATTGCGACTTCGGTCCATTCCTCCATAGAAGAACGCCAGTCCAGGGATCATGAACAGCACTAGTGCCGCTGAAATCAAGACCCATACAAGGGATGCGGGATCCACGTCATTGCTCCTTTCAAACGAGGTTGTCGCTATCTTTCACGACCCATGTTTCAGGAGTGTTTCCTCCGGGTACGCAGTTGGGAAACTCTGATGGAATCGTCGGCCCGGGACTCAAGAACGCAGACGAAC
>JBJOFA010000182.1:0-4062 GCA_046049015.1 Actinomycetota bacterium
CCTCGTCGTTGGTTTCGGTGAGATCCATGGCGAGGCGAACCTTAGTCGCATCAAGGAAATGACCCCCAACTACAGTTCAACTTGATGCCAAACATTGCACACTCCATGACGACTGGGTATCGGTGACGGCGTCAACATTCCAAGAAGGGGTACGAGAGCGTGTTCCCGGCCTTGATGGTTTGCGCGCTGTGGCCGTGGTCGCAGTTTTGCTTTTCCATCTGCGAATGGGATACGCCTCTGGGGGCTTTCTCGGGGTCTCGCTATTTTTCACCTTGTCGGGCTATTTGATTACCCGCCTGTTACTTGATGAACATCGTGCATCAGGCACTATCTCGTTGCGGAATTTTTGGGCTCGACGATTGCGACGTCTCATGCCGGCCGCTTTCGTGGCCCTCGGCCTGATCACCATCGTCGCGGTGTCCTCAGACGTCTTTCAATCAGCAACGTTGCGCGGCGATCTTTGGGCGGCCTTGGGTTACGTTGCGAACTGGCGCTTCATGTCGGCATCAACGTCGTATGCCGATCTTTTCGTGACCGCCCCGTCACCGGTTCTGCATTTTTGGTCCCTCGCTATCGAAGAGCAGTTCTATTTCGTTTTCCCAATTCTTTTGTTGGCAATGTTGCGACGCAATCGAAGTCGGTGGGTGGCTTTCGTTGGTTTGGGTCTGTTGTGGATGGCCAGTGTGGCAAGTTCATTGGTTGGTGCTTCAGACAATGTCGTGTACTACGGAGCGCATACGCGAGCAGCTGAGTTGCTCACCGGATCTTTGCTGGCCCTGTTGATGGCACATCAAACAAAATTCGGCGTTACAACTGCGAGCCTCTCTTCAGGTATTCGGTACTTCTGGAACGCCGCAACGGCCGTGGCTTTGGGCGTTGTCGTCTTTCTCATCATCACCGTGGAGACTGGTGATCGATGGCTGTACCAAGGTGGATTGGCGGCCTTTTCCCTCTTGTCGGCTCTTTTGGTTGTTGGCATCCAAGTTGCTGGACCTTTTCAGTGGCTAGCTGAACGGCGTGTAGTGAAAGCCGTGGGCCAAGTGAGTTATGGGCTGTATCTCTTTCATTGGCCTATCTTTTTGCTGATCAACGAGGATCGCACCGGGCTGAGCGGGATCACCTTGCATGGTCTGCGACTCGTAGCAACGGTCGCCATCTCGGTTGTGGTGATGCAACTCATAGAGAACCCGATTCGTCGAAACCGAATCCTCTCAGGGGTGAGAGTGCGCTCCGGTGCTCTGGTCATTGGTTTGATGACTCTTGCTGGAGCCATCGTGTTTGTGCCGCGTTTAGAGATTCCGGCGCTGGCCGGTCTTGACGCTCCTGACACTGTGGTCGAATTCGGCGGAACAGACACGACACCAAAACTGATCGTGGCTGTTTTTGGAAATCAAGCCCAAGCGGTGACCGATATTCGTCAGATCATCGGTGATGACCAGTCAACAGAGGTCATTGATGCCACCGACTCAACGTGTCCGGTGACAACTTTCGCTTTCGCTCGTGATGGGTGTCCATCAATTGCCTCACGTCTCGATGCCTTTGGTGTCAGGGATCAACCGGATCTAGTGGTAGTGGGATTTGGTTCCCTCGAACGCGACCTTCTGGAGGCATCCTTGTTGGGGGCCGACGAAGAAATTTTTGATATCGCTGATCGTTACTTCGAAGGAGTCATGATCAGTCTCGGGGCGCGTGAATCAATTTTGATTGATTACGGCACGCCTGATGTACTTTCCGGGACACTTGAAGGTGTCGGACTTGGACGACCAACCATTTCTTCGATTCAGCAGCCAACACTGGAGTTATTGAATGATCTCTATTCGGTTGTTGCTACCAAAGCTGGAGGAGCTGACCAACGCGAACGACTGATGGTCATAGGTGATTCGAGTTCATTCGGTGTCTCGGCGGCCATAGACGCAGTAGCCGGAGATCAAATCAATGTGCTTTGGGCTGGAGGGCAAAATTGTCCACTTGTAGAAGTAGAAATGGTGAAGTGGTGGGAAGGCGTTGAGTTCGACCTGGGATATTGCCCGACGTTGAACAGCCGGTGGATAGATCTTGTGAGCACTTTTCGCCCAGATCGTGTTCTCGTTGTCGTCACTGTGCCTGAACAGTCCGAACAAAAATATCCAGGGGACCCCAATTGGTATGAAGTGAGCGACGCGATTTTTCAACAGGTTCATGAGGCGTTCATGAATGAATTCATGGATCTATTGACGATAAACAAGATTGACCTGGTGATGTTCAATAGCCCGCTGATTCGAAGCGGAGCACTGAGCGGGGCTGATTTTGCTCAAGAAGAGCGGGTCAATGGCTGGAATCAGGTGATTCAGCGCTGGGCGACGAATTGGCCGCAGATCACAGTGATTGATTGGGCCGCAATTATTGAGCGTCTCGAATCCGAACAAGGTCCTCTGCGCTCAGATGGCGTGCACTTGGAGCAACCAGTTTTGAACGGCATTGTCGCCGACGAGGTGATACCGGCACTCAGGGTGGCCAGTCTTTCTCAGTGAAGTTAGCCATTGGTTAGGGTGAGACGGTGTCCACTTCTCCTTCCGAGTCACCCCAGCAAATCCCAGCCGTTGAGGGCTGGTTCACCCTTGGTGATAATCCCCATCTCATTGGATCAAAATGCACTTTGTGTGGGACTTACGTCTTTCCCCCTCGTGACGGGGCTTGCCCCAATCCGGCATGTGATAGCGACGAATTGACGGCGACGCCCCTATCTCGATTTGGATCGGTGTGGAGCTATACCGAGAATCAATACGCACCGCCCCTGCCATATCGGGCTGCGGAACCGTTTGAGCCATATGCACTGGTGGCCGTGAAGTTGGAACATGAGGGCATCATCGTTCTGGGTCAAGCACCTAAGGGAGTTTTGGCCGTGGACTTAAAAGTTGGGATGCCGATGCAACTTGAGACGGACGTATTGTTCCGAGAGGACGGAGTTGACCACATGATCTATGTCTGGGCCCCCGCCACCGTGATGTCGGCTTCTGGTCAGTTAGCGGGTCAGTCATGAGCGATCGCGACATCGTGGTTCTTGGAGTCGGCATGCACCCCTGGGGTAAGTGGGGTCGGGACTTCACCGAGTACGGAATGGTGGCTGCTCGAGCAGCGCTACGCGACGCCGGTATTGAGTGGAAAGACATCCAATACGTGGCCGGCGCCGACACCATTCGCAACGGCTATCCCGGTTTTATTGCCGGAGCAACGTTTGCTCAAAAATTGGGATGGACGGGAGCACGAGTGTCGTCGAGTTACGCCGCTTGTGCCAGTGGAGCCCAATCATTGCAAACCGCGCGGGCTTCGATCTTGGCAGGATTCTGCGATGTGGCCATGGTGATCGGTGCTGACACCACACCTAAGGGCTTTTTCGCTCCGGTCGGCGGTGAACGCAAAACTGATCCCGATTGGCTGCGCTTTCATCTGCTCGGAGCAACTAACCCGGTGTACTTTGCTCTTTTTGCCCGGCGACGGATGGATCTTTATGGTGCAACCGCCGAGGATTTTGCGTCAGTCAAAGTAAAGAACTCCCGCCATGGATTGAATAATCCCTACGCCCGTTTCCGCAAAGAAAATGTGGTCGCCGATGTTTTGAATAGTCCGATTGTGAGTGATCCGTTGCGACTACTGGACATCTGTGCCACATCAGACGGCGCGGCGGCCATGATCGTGGCCAGCCGTGAATTTGCTGAACGACACCTTGGTTCACTGAACGGTGTGCCGCGAATTAAAGCCGTTAGCACGGTAACTCCGACGTATCCGCAGACGATTTTGGAACTTCCCGACTTCGCCACTGATTCTTCGGCGGTGGTGGCACCACCGGCACGCGGTTTTAAGGATTCCATTTGCTGGGGCGCCTATGAAGAGGCCGGCATTGGTCCAGAGGATCTTTCTTTGGCCGAGGTGTACGACTTATCGACGGCCTTGGAATTGGATTGGTACGAACATTTGGCCTTGTGCGCCCCCGGCGAGGCGGAAGCTTTGTTGCGGTCCGGGGCCACCACTATTGGTGGACGGATTCCGGTGAATCCCAGTGGGGGGCTCTCATCATTTGGCGAA
>JBJOFA010000183.1:0-4050 GCA_046049015.1 Actinomycetota bacterium
ACGGTGAACGTGACCGTCTCGGTTTCATTGGGACCACCTGAAACGCCGGTTGCCCACGGATTCACGGTCTGCGCGACCGCATCTTCGCTGACAGTCTGATCCGGGCCCTTTGTGAACTGCGGAGCGTCGTTCACGCCTGTAACGGTGATAGTGAACGTTTCGCTACCGCTCGCCAATCCATCCGGATCGTATGCCGTCACCGACACCGTGGCACTGCCGAAGGCGTTGGCAGCTGGGGTGAAGGTCAATTGACCCGGATTGGTGGCATCCGAAGCCGAGATAGCTGGCAGAGTAGAAAAGAGCGCGTCATTGTTGGTCAAGAGAGTGAAGTAGACCCGACCGGTCTCACCGGAACCAGCCGAAATGTTCGTCGCCCAACCAGGTACGGTTCGGGCGCCGGAATCCTCAGCCACAGATTCATCGCCACCCTTAGTGAAAGACGGAGCATCGTTCACACCGGTCACCGTGATGGTGAAGGTCTCAACATTGCTGAGGTTCACGTTCGGCGCAGTGCCCGACCCGGAGTCGCGCACTCTCACCGAAACCGTGCCCAAACCGCTGGCATTCGGCGCCGGGGTGTAAGTCAGATTGCCGGAGGTATCAATAGCTGGCTGCACCGAGAACAAGGCATTGTTGTCGTTCGTGACGACGTAGGCATCCAAGGTTTGCGAGGACTCGTTCGCTGGTCCTGGCGAGAATCCCGTGGCCCAACCAGAGACCGTCTGCGCAACTGCGTCTTCAGAAACTGTCTGATTGGCACCCTTGGTGAAGGAAGGCGCATCGTTCACCGCATTGACCGTGATCGTGATGCTGTCAGAGTCGGTAAGAGTCCCACCGCTACCTTTGTTACCTCCGTCTGACGTGAGAATCGTCAAACTTGCAGACCCTGAGAATTCCGCCGTCGGAGTAAAGGTCACTGTAGAAATCGCTGTATTGATCGCAGCAACGGTCCCCGTCACAGGCACCGATGTCCCTGTTGTAGAACCGATAGTCAATGTTCCATTCGTGACCGAGAGAGTCGATGTGAGCGATCCGGTCCCCGCGTCAGTATCACTTATCGATATCTGGTTGCTGTTCGCCAATGAAAAGACCAGAGCTGAATCCTCGTTGGTCGTCTGAGCACCTGGAACTGTATTGACGGGGGCCGTATTCGCGTCATCGTTGGTAATCGTGCCGGTTCCCGTTTTAACCGTTGCGCCAGCTGGCCAGGATCCACTCGACAATGCCCTGTCCGAAACTTCCACGACAATTGTCTCATTGTCTTCGCCGACGGCATCACCGCATACCGACAATGACACAGTAAAACTTGAAGCGGTAGCAGCGATCGTCGTCCCAGCAGTGGGAGGGATGAAGTCAACGCCCGCAGTTCCACAGGTTCCACCCGGTGAGCCTGCTGTTGCAGTTCCCGCACCCGCGCCCGAAGTGACCACCCTCCAATAGAAGGGGTTGGTGTTCGTGTTTCCGCTCCGAACGATTGCCACATTGAAGGTCATCGTGGAACTACCCGATGCCCCCTCATTTAGCGAAGGGCTCGACACCGTGTCCGGTTTGTAGTCCGCCGCCGCATACGGACCCACCACGGGCCCGCCGCTACCGGTTACTCCCATGGGGGTCACACCGTCAGTTGACGTGTCTGAAACCGCACGGGCCAGGTTCAATCGACCGTTACCAAGACTCGAATCAACAAGTGGCTCTGCGTTGCGAGCCAAACGTCCAACGATGACCGCATTCGACGCGCTCGCATCAGCTCCACGCAACACGGCCGCCGCTCCAGCAACGATGGCTGCCGATGCCGATGTACCAGACACCGACACCACATCACCGTTCGCATCAATGGCGGAAATACCAACGGCCGGAGCCGTCAAATAAACAGCTGCACTCTGGTTGCTGCTTGACCACACGGTGTCACTCGAAGTCGAGCCACCAACACCAATCACCTTTGATGAGCCGGCGGGATACGTGGCCGACGTTGACCCGTCGTTACCAGCAGCGGCCACCACGACGACGCCGTTGTACCACGCATAGTTAATGGCATCTTGCAACGCTGGGCTGTAGCCCGGATTGCTGAAGGCCATCAAGGCCACATCAGCACCATTGTCAACGGCCCACACCAAACCTTCGATGATGTCGGAGTCTGCACCTTCACCATTGGCGTCCAACACCTGCACTGGCATCACCGATACATCGCCATAGGCCACACCAGCGATACCGGCATCGTTGTTCGTCGCTGCCGCAGCAATGGAGGCCATCTGCGTTCCGTGACCGTTCACATCATTAGTTGGGTCGGTCCCGAATGCCGAATAGCCCGCACCCAGACGACCTTCAAGTTCGTCGATGGCGGCCACACCGGTGTCGAGTACGGCGATCTTGACCGAACCAGAAAGTTCCACGTCGCCGTGAACCTGATCCCAACCAATCTGCGGCAACGCCCACTGCGCGCCGTAACCCGGGTCACTTGCCGCACTTTCAACTTCACGCACCCGATCAAGAGACACCGAAGCCACATCGGTGTCGGCACGATAGGCGGCAATGACCGCATCAAGATCTGCCGTTGATACTTCAAGAACATGCAAACGCAACGCGGCAATAGCCGAAGTCTCTACTCCACCGTGACGAGCGATCACGGCATCTTGGGCACCGGCATCCAAACCAGCGACCATCTTGACGATGATCGACGAGGTCGCATCATTTTCTGTCGCGCTCGTGACAGTTTCTGGTTCGCTGGCAACTGTTGTGTCCGTCGGCGTGTCAGTTGTGGGAACTTCAAGAGGAGCTTCGGTTGACGGAACAGTGGAGTCGACAGGAACGATGACTGCCGAAACAGGAAGCGGGCTAATGACAAGCGATGCAACGACAACACCGACAACCGCAGTCCAAAGGCGCGAGAAACCGACTATTGGTTTACCAATAGCAAAAGTGCTCAACCGCCGCTCACTCGGTTTTGCCCGCATCAACCATCACCGATCTCAAAAGAATGCCCAAAAGACAAGCAAACGCTAGCACTCAGATGACCCTTAAACCATTGATTGTCGGGTGGTTTTGTTACATATGTCCTGCTAGGTGGCAGTGCACGCGGTTTACCGTGAAGGCTGCCGACCATTGGAACAGAGCACCAGATTCGCCACACTCCGGCCGTCCAGCAGACTCAAAATCCCAGGTAAATCGGGTCGCGACCCTCACACCCGGTGCCGATTCGGGCGAGTTTGTATTCGATACATATATATAGGTGTGGCGGGACATCTGTACCGACCCAACCCGAAGACGATTCTGACCGCCTGCCCGGCCCGGGATCAGACCGGCCGTCAGCGGCGGAAGCGGAACTTCGCGGAAATCGTCGACCCGTCGGACAACTCGAGGGTCACCGTGCGGCAATGCCCGGCGTAGCTCTTCGGCGTAGCCCAGTTGAACTGCCAATAGCCGTCACCGAGATAACGCAATCCCGATCCCCCGGTGTAGCTCTCCACTCCATCTTGAACCACAACAGAACTTGTCAGACACGAAAAGGTGGACGTTGTCATCGAGACGAAAGAACTGGCGTCGCTGACTGGGTCTCCCGCTTCATCGCGCACCCGCCACTTCAACGGCACCGCTCTTCCCGCCTGGGCCACATTGACGATGTCATTCATATCGACCGGATTGAAGAATCCATCAACAGTCCAATTAGTCCCACACGGCGACTCGGCTTCTTCCCACAACAGATACGGCGTGCCATCACCGTCGCAGATTCCCCACACTGCACTCGGTGGCGAAAATACAACCCAACCGTCGATGATGGACCACGACGAATACGTGTCGATGTCTTGCAACTCGAGAAGAGTCGATCCCAGTGGATCACTCAACCCAGACTCGTTAATCCCTGATGCGGCAAGGGTAGCATTCGCATCTTTGTTCCAATAACTTCCAACGACGTTGACTCCCGCACTCCGAAAGCCAAGCAATCCTCCAGCCGTTGTTCCCGTCACTGCACCAAGGGCATAGGTTCGCACGAGCCCCGTCGGCAAGTCTGCATCTTCGAAGATGGCATACCCAACGATTCCTCCGACTACCTCA
>JBJOFA010000184.1:0-4050 GCA_046049015.1 Actinomycetota bacterium
TTGATATCGGGCACCAGACCCTCGAGGGCTTTTAATTTCTTGCCTTCGCCGGCCCGGAGAATACGGTCGAGAATACTCATGCGGTCGCCCAGCCTACCGGGGCCAGTTCCCCCGCCTCTGCACCTCAAAAATGGTGTTAACCCTGCTGTAGAGGCCAGACTGGCCCCATGGCAGAGCTTCGCTCAGGGAATCATCACGCCTCGGAGTCGCCGTCGGGCCGCATTGAAGCGGTGATCTTTGATCTTGGCGGGGTCTTATCGTCAACGGGACGACCCTCTGATGTGGCACGGCGTTTTCCCCATGACCCAATTGAAGTGGTCTTGGAAGTTGTGATGGGTGACTACGGCCACGATACGGATCATCCCTGGCACCGTCTGGAACGGGGTGAAATCAGCATGGTCGACTATCGAGAATCTCTGGCCGAATTGGTCATCAAGGCTGGTCTGACTCCGGTACCTGAATCCGATACCGAGAGTCGTTCAGAAGAACCTTTTCGCTTTGAACCCTGTGAACCAATGATCGAACTGGTTCATGATTTACGTTCAGAAGGCATAAAGGTGGGTGTACTCACCAACAACATCCGAGAATTCCGCCCTTTATGGTGGTCCATGGTCGACTTCCCGAGCATGTTTGATGATGTCGTGGATAGCCACGAAGTGGGTTTGCGCAAGCCAAATCCCGCTATCTACGAATTGGCACTGCAACGACTCAATACCAAACCCCGAAATACCGCCTTCCTTGACGATGCCGTGAGCAATGTCAAAGCCGCCAATATGGTGGGCCTTCACGGTATTTGGGTTGAACGTGATCCCTCTGCGGCCATCGGCGCCGTCAGGCAACTTGCCGGTTTGTAGGCCTTTCGTTTCTCGGAGTTATTTTCCGTGACCGGTCAGAGATCTCATCGGGGGTGGCGGCTGCTGCGAAAAGTACAACTTTGGCCGCTCCAGCAAGATCGAGGGCATGACCGGCCGCTCGCAGGGTGCTGCCAGTCGTTACCACGTCATCGATTACCAGGACTCGACATGGTCGCCGAAGAGGACGGGCGGTAAAAACCGGTCCGTTATTTAAACGTTCCTGGCGACTTCGGCCCGTTTGATGGCGACTCCGATCGCGAAAGAGCAGCCGTCGACACGGCAGGCCCAAACGTCGGGCTACAGCCCGCGCCAAAAGCTCTGATTGATCGAACCCTCGACGACGCCGTCGGCGACCCGAAGTCGGAGCCCAGGTCACGACATCGAATCCTCTTTCCACCGGTGCCCGCCCCAGTTGGTCGCTATCTGCGAATTCTTCGTCCGTGATGGCTCGAACTAGCTGGTCGGCAAGAACCGCCACAGCAGCGGTGCAGTTCCGGTATTTCAGGGCGGTGACTAGTTGCCGGGTCTCACCACTGAAACTGTCAGCAGCTTTCCAGCGACGCCCAGCACTGTAACGCTGCTGTTCGGGAGGATTACCCAGGAGAAGGCGGCAATCAGGGCATAAACGGCGACCATTAGTCAGGACTGATGAACGGGTCACACCCCCACTAGCGGGGAGTTGTTGGGATGGTCGATACAGAGCAGTGCAACGATGACAGGCGACGACAGTGAACATGGGTCCACTACATCACCGGGGTGTGGCAAAGATGATCACCGAGAAAACGGGCCTCACGGGAGTTCGGACAAATGTCCAAACAGCAGTGGATCAAGAACCTGCTCAATCAAACTATTCCAGCGCCCTTCGTCAAAGGGCTCCATGGAAACATCGTCGAGAACACGGCCAAAGGTATAGGCCTGGATGAAGAGACTGACGGCGAGCGCATCAACATTCGGATCAATCCAGCCCTTTGCCTGGGCGCCTTCAATGAGATCCTGATAGCCGCGGTTCAGGGCTTGGTGCTCCCGAGCCATCGCTAACCGGTATCGGTCATTGCGATCAGTGGCCGCAAGGGCCACCAAACGCTGCATGCGGAATGGGGCACGTTCACGAGATTGCAGGTTGCGCCCGAAAGCAAAAATACTCTGTCGAAATTCGGTAGCCGACTGGCAGGTTTCAACAATCGAGCGAAAGTTTTCAATGGCTTGCTGAGTAACTGCGGCAATGGACTCGGCAATTGCTTGTTCGAGAAGTGCCGAGAAGTCCTCGAAGTGGTGATACAGCGAACTACGAGACACTCCACAGTGATCGAGCACCATCTCCACAGTCACCTCGTCCCGAGGGCGCAGTCTCAAACATTCTTGAGCAGACTCAACCAGTGTCTGGTGAGTTGGATGACGAGGCTTTTTCGGCCTGGCCCAGTTCTGAATACTCGGTTCTTTTTCGATCACGCCGGTCCTAACGTTTCGCCACGGCTTATGCCCTTGCGAAACCAAGAGAAGATTTGGAATCTTTTCTATTTATTTCTCACTGATAAACGATAACCATCCAAGGATCCAGTTTCTTCCCGGATAGCGAGGCTTGGCCGAAATCAAGAAGGGATTTCAGCGAATGGTTTGTTCACCCGGGTATCGAAGTGAGGTAAAAGGAGCTGTACCAAGGGACCGATACCAAACATAAAAGCCACGGTCCCCAAACCAATAGGGCCACCAAGAATGAATCCGGCGACCAAAACCGTCCCTTCAATCGCAGTGCGAGCCATTCGGATACTGATTGGTCGCTTCGCCCAGGTTCGCGACGAAATTCCCATCATCAGTCCGTCGCGGGGGCCTGACCCCAGCCCAGCACCGATGTACAACGCCGAACCCAGGGCCACGACAACCAGTCCCCCGGCAACCATGGCGGTCTGCACGACTAAATGGTCCGCTTCCCCGACCAATGGTTTGGTGAGATTGACAACGAGTCCAATCTCCATGGCGTTCAAAATGGTGCCCACACCGGGCCTTTGCCGCAGCGGAATCCACAGCAGAAGTAGGGCCAAACCCACGCCGATGATGACGACCCCCAAGGAAAGGTCCAAGTTCTCAGCAAGCCCAAGATGAAAGACATCCCAAGGGGGCAAGCCCAGGCCGGCTCTCACGAAAAGAGTGATTCCGAACCCGAAAAAAGCGAGACCCACGAGGCAGCGGGTCAACTGCGCTGCATACCCTGACGACATCAGTATCGGTAGCGCTCTGGCTTGAACGGACCGGAAGGGTCTACTCCCAGATAGTCAGCTTGCTCATCAGTGAGTTTGGTGAGCTTCACGCCCAGAGCATCGAGATGAAGCGATGCGACCTTTTCATCGAGGTGCTTCGGGAGCACGTACACGCCCAGGGGATACTTCTCAAGATTATTGAATAATTCGATTTGGGCGATCACTTGATTTGAGAATGAGCAACTCATGACAAAGCTTGGATGTCCAGTTGCGCACCCCAGGTTCACCAGACGTCCTTCAGCGAGCACGATGACGGCGTGCCCATCAGGGAAAGTCCAAAGATCGGTACCGGGCTTCAACTGATCACGTGTTGATCCGCTGCGAGCCAGACCAGCCATGTCAATCTCGGAATCGAAGTGGCCAATATTGCAGACGATCGCATTGTGCTTCATGAGAGCCATGTGATCAACGGTGATGATGTGATCGTTCCCCGTAGCCGAAACAAAAATATCAACCTGACCCACGACATCTTCGATGGTGGTGACTTCGTAGCCCTCCATGGCCGCCTGCAGGGCGTTGATCGGATCCACTTCGGAGACGATGACCCGAGCACCTTGGCCGCGCAGACTTTGAGCGCATCCCTTACCGACATCGCCATAGCCGGCAACGAGTGCTACCTTGCCGGCAATCATCACGTCGGTGGCCCGGCAGATGGCGTCCACCAATGAATGTCGACAGCCATACAAATTGTCGAACTTGGATTTGGTAACCGAATCATTGACGTTGATCGCCGGGAACAAAAGTTCACCACGCTCCGCCATTTTGTACAGACGCATGACTCCGGTCGTGGTTTCCTCGGTGACTCCTTTGATTCCGGCGGCCATGCGCGTCCACTTGGTGGGGTCCTGTTTCAATCCGCGTTGCAAAAGACCCAGAACTATGGCCAGTTCGGCATTGGACGCCGTGGTCGGATCAGGGACGTTCCCTGATTTTTCATACTC
>JBJOFA010000185.1:0-4049 GCA_046049015.1 Actinomycetota bacterium
AATTGACCGACGTTGGGGCGGATACAGCCTGCGTCTCCCAAGGTGCAATGCGCTGATCTGAGCAATTGGTTGTCAAATATCGAGCCATCGCATCTCGCTCACGCCCGTCAATGGATAATTGCCATCGAGCCTTGACCGCTATCCAGTCGGCGATGTATCCACAGCGCGCAATTTCTAACGGCGGCAACCAATCGGCAGGGTCAAGATCGCTTTTCGACTGATTCACCGAACCGGTGACGGCATTGAGCGGTCGGGGATCTTCCATATCGTTCGCAAAGGAGCGTCGCTGATTTTCGGTCCAGGCCCAAGCCCCCGACTCCCAAGCTTCTTTCAATGCAATCACGTGGTCAATATCGATGTCGGCCGGCAGAAATTCAGTGATTCCGTCGTAGGCCGAGAACCATTGTGTGTTCGCCAAGGTGCACGTTCCAGAAACCACCGGACTAGTGATGGACTCCTGAATCAGTACTTCATACCGAGTGTTACATCCATCGCCATCCGCATCTATCCAGTGAACGAAAAGCGTCCGAGAGTAACCAGTGCCAACCTCAGCTGTAACAGTCAGCCGATTGAGAAGTTCGGTTGCGCTTCCAACCACGGTGTTCGGCGGCAACGTTGTCGTCGTCGTTGTGGTTGTTGTAGTCGTTGTAGTAGTCGTCGTGGTCGTTGTCGTCGTTGGCGGCTTAGGACGACGCGCCGCATCAGCCTGCGATGCACCCAGTAAGGCAACCGACGTCAAAGAGACAACAACAAAAGCGAGGAGCGCTCTTCGAAGAAAATTATTGGGTAGTGACATCGACATAACTCGTCTCAAACCTTTCTGACTTTCGAATGTTACCTGCTGACCAGCCAACGCTAACGGCGATGTCGGGCTACCTCATAGGTTGCCAAAGCAGCAGCAGCCGACACATTAAGTGAACTCAAGCGCCCTCTCATCGGAATGCTCACAATGAGATCACACCGCTCTCGCACCAAACGCGACAACCCCGCACCTTCGGCACCAAGAACGAGGCAAATCGCCTCTGACGCTAAATCACCAATTTCGAACAATGACTTATCGGCAGCATCATCTAACCCAACGACCCAGATGCCCAATTCACGCATACGTGTCAATGTCGCAGGCAGTCCACCGACAACGGCAATAGGCATGTACTCGACTGCGCCGACTGAGGTCTTGGTAACCGTCGGCGTGATGTGCACACTGCGATGACGGGGCAAAACAACTCCGTTGACGCCCGCACCTTCACAACAGCGCAATAACGCACCGAGATTCCCGGGATCGGTCACGCCATCGACGGCCACGAGAAAAGGAATCCGGTTCGGTCGACGTTTGAGAACTTCTTCAATCGGGACTGCCGGAACCGGCGCAGCATGTGCCAACACACCTTGGGGTGCTTCGCTTCGAGCCGTATATTCCAATTTCTTGCGACTCACTTCGACTACTGGCACGCGACTGGCGCGGGCTAATTCGCGAATGTCGTCAATGACATCGCTTTGGTCAATGTCGCCAGCAATCCAAATTTCATAGGCGCGGCGACGACCAGCGATAAGTAATTCCCGAACCGCCTGTCGCCCTTCAACCTGACCACCACCAAGATCGTCGTCACGTTCGGCGCCGCGTCCCGAGCCCCGCCCCGCACCTCGACCAGGCTTAACTGGTCCGGCCTGTTTGGTAGGACCCTTAGCGCCTTTGGCCCCCGACGGTTTGACCGCTCCGGTGCGTCCGGCTCCGCGTGAATCCGGCAAACGCGCTCCGCTCTTGGCGGGTTTGGCACCCGACGCCTTACGCGTCGAGACCGCCCGTGATGATCGCGGGGCCCCTGACTTTGGCGACGAGGGTCTTTTTTGCGTGGCCATCAGATTTCGCTCCGATCAAGTAGGTAATACATCACCGCAACTGTCCAACAGGCAATTCCTTCTCCTCGACCAAGGGCGCCCAAGCCTTCGGCCCGTCGACCCTTCACCGTGACCGGCGCGTCAATGACACGAGAAAGGTTTTGCTGCATGGCTTCGCGATGCGGAGCCAACTTGGGCATCTCACACACCACGCTGCAATCCACATTGCCAATGGACCAACCATGGCCCCGCACCTTCGCCGCGACGTTTTCTAAAATCTTCAACGAGTCAGCGTTCTTCCACTGAGGATCAGTGTCCGGAAAGTGTTCGCCGATATCGCCGAGGCCCGCTGCTCCCAGAAGTGCGTCGGCCACCGCATGAGCAATGACATCGGCATCACTGTGTCCAGACAGACCAGGAGCATCAGGAAAAATCACACCGCCAAGAATTAATGGTCGACCTGGATCATCGCTGAAACGATGGATGTCAAAACCTTGCCCCACACGAATGTTCGTGATGAGTTGCGAACCTTGAGACGACATCAGTGGAACTCACTTCCGGGCAACGATGCAATGTGCCGACGAGCCCAGCCCAAATCCTCCGGCAAGGTGATCTTTCGATTGTCATTTTCTCCCGGCACGACAATGACGGTACCGCCAATGGCCTCTACCAAGGACGCGTCGTCGGTTCCCTCAAGCTCTTGGCTATGTGCGGCCCTCAATACTTTGGCGATGAATGCTTGCGGTGTCTGCACCGCTATCAGGGTTCCTCGATCAGGAGTGTTCACCACATGGGGGGCCACTGTTGCCGCACCGTCTTGGGGATCACGATTGACCGGTCGCACTTCGATGACCTTCACCGTGTCCACCACCGGTAATCCGGGGATGGCTCCGTCAGCTCCCGCCAGAACTGCCTTCGTCACGGCGGCAAACAAACTCACCGATGCAAAAGGACGCGCCGCATCGTGCACGATGATGATGTCGGCATTATCGGGAACCTCCGCAAGACCCTGGCGAACACTTGCCGTTCGCGTTGGACCTCCGGCCACGATCCGGACCTGGTCCCTCCCGCGGTCGCTATTTGAAAAGTATTTGCTGTGGGCAATCTCTTCGGCCACATCATCTTTGGGCACGACGACAACCACGCCATCACTGCATGACAGGGCCGTTTCCACCGCACAATCCAAAACTCGGCGTGAATCAAGCACTTCAAACTGCTTCATGGACCCGAACCGCCGACCAGAACCACCGGCGACCACAATGGTCCAAACCAACTTTTCGTTCTTCGTTGACCCTAGAGGTCGCTGAACGTCGGACATAGCGCATGAGGGTAGTACCGTGTCATGGCAATGGCTTACGAAGATGTCCTCCTCCGTACCGACTTTTTCGGTGAAGCACCACCCGAAACGGTGGCGGCAATAGCGGCCCAAGGTCGTAAACGAATCCTTTCGCGCGGTGATCATCTCTTTGAGGCGGGCGAAGAAGCTGAGTCGATGTACATCGTCCTTAGTGGCCGGGTAGCGATTGCCATTGCCAGTGAACTCGATAAGCGCGAGAGCATGGTGGCTCTCATGGAGGCCGGAGATCTCTTTGGCGAAATGGGGCTTCTCGATGCCGGCCCTCGCTCAGCGATGGCTCGGGCTATTGAACCCAGTGAAGTGTTAGAGATTCCCTACGATCCGGTGGGACAATTGCTTGATTCCAATCCCAAGGTTTTGCGCGGCGTGGTACGCATGTTGGCAGAACGTTTGCGAGTCATGGATGGCGCTCTCGCGGACTCGGTCTTTTTAGATGTCACCGGTCGAACAGCCAAGCGTCTTTTGGAACTTGCCTCTGGAGCGGATGAATTCGTTCTTCCCGTTACTCAAGAAGAACTGGCCGGCATGGTTGGGGCCTCGCGCGAACGAGTGAATAAGGCCATCAGCAGTTTCATTCGTCTTGGTTGGATCGAACAACACGAACGTCGCTACAAGATCCTGATGCGCGACCGCCTCGAACTTCGCGCTCGCTGAAAATTCGACTCAGGTCAGCCATCTTCGGGCCCGCTCAAAGGCATCAGCGGCATCGTTAGCCCGATGTGCAGGTCGGGCCACATCATGAGCGAATCCGTGCTCGGCACCGACGTAACGAACGACCGTGGTCCCCACACCCTCGAGTGCGTCGACGTCTTCTGGCGGTGTCCAGGTGTCTTCGGTTCCGATGATGGCTAATACC
>JBJOFA010000186.1:0-4020 GCA_046049015.1 Actinomycetota bacterium
CGATATCTTTAGCCGCACCATGTTCGGAGCACGTAATTCGCTCCTTATAGGCGCTATGTCAATTATTTTCGGGATCATAATTGGCGGTGCACTCGGCCTATTGGCTGGCTACGTTGGGAAAAGAGTTGACCGAGTTATCGACACCATTACCAATATCTTTTTAGCCTTTCCGGCGTTGTTATTGGCGATCTTCATTGTGGGCTTTTTCGATAGCGGAACAACTTCGGAAGCCAAGTCAAGATCCATTGTGCCGATCATTATTGCTCTATCAATTTTGTCGATTCCGCCGATCACCCGCCTGGTTCGGGCCAATACCATGGTCTACGCTCAGCGGGAATTTGTCTTAGCGGCCCGAAGTCAAGGCGCCAAAAACGCCAGGATCATTGTGAGAGAGATTCTCCCCAACGTTCTTCCGGCCATGGTGACTTTCGCTATCACTGGCATGGCAGTTCTTATCGTGGCTGAGGGGGCGCTGGCCTATCTGGGACTTTCGGTCAGCGCACCAACACCAACCTGGGGAGCCATGATTTTTGGAGGTCAAGCTAAGTTAGAAACTGCTTGGTGGATTTCCATCATGCCCTCCATTGTTCTCTTTATCACCGTTCTGACCATCAATCTCCTCGGCGACGTCCTCAGTGAGAAGTTCCGAATCCGGGAGGCCATCGGATGAGGCCCATTCAAAGTGCCACCCGAGGCGAATTCGGACCCTTACTCGAAGTTTCTGATCTCAAAACTCATTTCGTGACCCCCACGGGTGTAGTTCGCGCCGTGGACGGTGTCTCGTTCACCTTGGAACACGGGCAACGTCTCGGCATCGTGGGTGAGTCAGGGTGCGGCAAGACAATCCTCTCTCGTTCCATCATGGGACTTCTCCCGACGCGAAACGTTGTTCGTTCTGGTTCGGTTCTTTTTCAAGGTGTTGAATTAACCACCATGAGTCTCAAGGATCGTCAAAAGATCTGGGGGGCTGAAATGGCCATGATCTTTCAGGATCCCATGACTTCCTTGAACCCGGTCATGAAAATCGGCAAACAAATCGCCGAGCCTCTCAAGATCCATCTTGGTTCATCCCAAAAGAACGCTGAGGACATAGTTCTTCGTCTCCTGCATGATGTTGGTATTCCTGAACCCGAAAAGCGTCTCAATCAATACGCCCATGAGCTTTCCGGAGGTATGCGTCAGCGAATCATGATCTCC
The DNA here is from genome assembly GCA_046049015.1 of Actinomycetota bacterium. Classification (GTDB taxonomy): domain Bacteria; phylum Actinomycetota; class Acidimicrobiia; order Acidimicrobiales; family Ilumatobacteraceae; genus Casp-actino8. The sequence goes on from JBJOFA010000186.1 coordinate 1,198, forward strand.
ATCGCCTTGGCCTGTGGTCCGAAACTTCTTTTCGCCGATGAGCCAACCACAGCCCTGGACGTCACCGTTCAGGCGCAAATTTTGGAGCTCATCGATGTTCAGCGTCGGGATCGCAATATGAGTCTCATCCTGGTCACTCACGACCTAGGCGTTGTGGCGGGTAATACCGACCAAATCATTGTGATGTACGCCGGCAAAATCGTGGAGATTGCCTCAACGGCAACTTTATTTGCCTCCATGAAGATGCCCTACACCGAGGCTCTCTTCCAGAGCATTCCCAAACTCGAGCAGCCGAGTCACACTCGTCTAACGACCATCGGTGGCCGGCCTCCAAGCCTGGTCGACCCTCCGGTCGGATGTCGTTTCAGCCCGCGCTGCCCTTATTCAACCGACATCTGCACAAGACAGGAACCGGAACTTGAATCGGCCGGCAATGGACACTTCTTTGCCTGTCACCATCCGGTGGGTTCTGAACGCTGGCAGGAAGTTCAAGTGACTTTAAGTTCTAAAGCAGGAGTGAACTGATGGCTGGCACCGGCAAGGCCCACCTTCGCCCCGACGCACTCCTGAGTGTTCACGACCTGGTCGTGGAGTTTCCCGTCGGTCATACCGGCCTCAAGGTGAACGCTGTATCCGGCATCTCCTTTGATGTGCAAGAGGGCGAAACCCTGGGCATAGTGGGCGAATCAGGTTGCGGCAAGAGCACAACTGGTCGGGCCATCATGCAATTGCCTAAACCGAAAAGCGGCCAGGTCATTTTCCAAGATCAGAACCTGACTGATCTGAATGATGAAACTCTCCGCTTGCTCCGTACCAACGTTCAGATGATCTTCCAGGATCCGATCTCCTCGCTCAACCCGCGTCGCAGCGTCCGCGACATCGTCCTTGAGCCTCTCAACATCTGGAAAAGAGGAAGTAAAGAGGAGCGGCTCGAAAGAGCCAACAAGGTTCTAGAAGATGTGGGCATCGATCCCGCCGTGGCCGCCACTCGGCGGGCTTATCAATTCAGTGGCGGGCAATGTCAGCGCATCAGTATTGCCCGAGCCCTCGTCTTGAATCCCCGTCTCATAATTTGCGATGAGCCGGTGTCGGCTTTGGATGTGAGCGTTCAGGCCCAGGTCCTCAATCTTTTAGAAGATCTCAAAAAAACCTACGGACTCACCCTTATCTTCATCGCCCACGATTTAGCGGTAGTCAAGAACATCAGTGACCGCGTGGCGGTGATGTATTTGGGCAAGATGTGCGAAATCGCCGATAGTGATTCGCTGTATGGTGCTCCGGCTCACCCTTACACCAACGTTCTGTTGGACTCGATTCCCGTTCCTGACCCCACCGTCAAGTTCAAAGGTGCGGTGGTTGAAGGTGAACCTCCATCGCCGGTTCTTCCCCCGGCCGGATGTCGCTTTAATCCGCGTTGCCCCCACGTCCAAGATCGATGTCGCGTCGAGGAACCCACACTTCGCGAGATCGGACCTCGCCATTTCGTGGCCTGCCACTACCCCAAATACGGTGGCGAAGCGCCAGTGACGGTATCCACACCGTCAAATCCGTAAATCGTTATTGATTCGGGCTTTATTGATTCGTATAGCGAGGGGGTCGTTTTTCAAGGAACGACATCATCGACTCCCGGGCATCAGCGGTATGGCTGGCCATGATCTGTTGCCGATTTTCAAGATCAATTGCTGACTGCATTGCTGGAATTTCCAAAGCGGTCCACATTCCCTCCTTGGTAAGCGCCACTCCAAAGGGCGTATTGCGGATGACCTGTTGAGCCTTTTCGAAGGCAACTTTCATCAGCTGATCTTCGGGGACCACCTCAACAACCAAACCGATTCGCAGTGCCTCATCGGCATCGACAATTCGTCCGGTCAACATCATTTCTTGAGCGCGGGCTGCGCCAACAAGGCGTGGCAGTAACCACGAGGTCCCGATATCACAAGCCGAAAAGCCCACCCGAATAAACGCCACATTGAAGGATGCAGATTGAGCCGCTAGGCGAATGTCACTACCCAGAACCAAAGCCAGTCCCCCACCGGCAGCTGGTCCGTTAACCGCAGCGATGATTGGCTGCGGGAGCGAACGCATATGAGGAATCAAAGTGGCGATGTGCTTTTGTACCGCAAAGGCCGTTTGAGTTGAACCCAAGTGAGAAGTGTGGGGAGCCTCTCCATACCCTTTGAGATCGAGACCGGCGCAGAAGCCCCGACCGGCTCCAGTGAGAATGACCACCCGGCATTGAGGATCAACGGCAATGCCATCAAGAACCTGGTGTAGGGACTCCACCAATTCCGCAGTCATGGCATTCAAGCGCTCGGGTCGATTGAGGCGAATGACAATGACCTCAGGCAGTGGTCGCTCCAGAGCAATCACCCCATTCAGTGAGGTATTGGGCAGACCGTGGACTACTACATCAGCTTCGGAACTCATTGGTGCATTCTGCTCGCTCGACCGACCTTGGAGGCAGTTCAAAGCATGCTGAAACCTGATCCCGTGTTAGCGTCGGAGCGAGCCAAGAGGACGTAGGGCTCTGTGAGAGTCGAGTATGACCGCTTCTAACGAGACAGACACTAACCGCGGCCAGGTTCGATCAAAGGCTGATCCGGCTGAGTGGTCGCGAGCCTGGCGGTCCGGTTTGCTGGCCTATGTCATCTCTCGATTCGCAGTTCTTATCGGCGCAGCCATCGTCGGGGCGGAGATGAGAGCGGATCACAACAAGATCCGGGAGCGACTGATCTGGGGAAATCCACCGCGCTCGGATCCTCATTCTCGCCTTTTGGATGTTCCAAACTCGGCGTTGTCAATGATCTTGGACGTTCTTTCTTC
>JBJOFA010000187.1:0-4000 GCA_046049015.1 Actinomycetota bacterium
CTCTGAATCCCCAGGACATATCCGACGATGTTCGCTCGTTTCTCAGCGAACGTCATCTCGCAACTTTGACGACTTTGCGAAGTGATGGTTCACCGCATGTCGTTCCAGTGGGCTTTTCCTATGATGAGGAAGCCCAAGTGGTGCGCATCATCACCTTTCCTGGTTCGCAAAAAGTCGTCAACGCCTCTCGCGGTGGTCGAGCCGCCGTCAGCCAGGTTGATGGAGGCCGATGGCTGACATTAGAAGGAACCATTCGTTTGACAAGCGAGCCAAGTGAAGTTGCCAAGGCTGTTGCGGGATACACAGCCCGATACCAAGCTCCCAAAGAAAGACCCGACCGCGTTGCTATCGAAATACAGATCGACCGCATTCTCGGTCGAGGGTAACGAGACGTATTTTTGACTGTGACGGTGTCGTTAACTAGCCAAGTTCGCTGAGATCATCAAAGATCTGCAGGCGCTTGCGAGCCTCGCGCAGGTCCGACATATATAGCACTTCGGCTGGATGACTGGGAGTTGAATCTGATTCGACTAAGTCGCCGGGAATCAGTCGTCGGTCAAGGCGCTCTTGACAATCCGCACACCAGAACAGCCCGCGACGATGTTCTCCAATCACTTTGAACTGAACTGTTCCCCGACATCGCAGACATTGCTGGCCGTGACGACCATAAACGGCCCCAGCTGAAGCAGGCTTGGCATGAATGAGACGAGACGCAGTCTCAACCAATATTTGACAGTCCTCATACGACAGATCGCCCACTCGAGCAAAAGGACTCAAACCAACAGCCCAAAGAACTTCTGATCGAATGACATTGCCCAAACCCACCATGACCGAGTTATCGGTGAGAACATCGGCTACCGCGGCATCTGGATCCCGGTACGAAAGTAAACGTTGGGTACAAGAAACAAGATCCGCTCTGCTCTCGGAAATATCAGGGCCTGCTCCTCCGCTTTGGGGATGGCGACCACGGTCCAGAACTCGATAGGTCTCTACCTGAGGAGCGTTGAAACAGACTGCTACCCACTCCGCTACTTCAATGACAACTCTGGCCTCATAGGTAGGACGATGCCAGCGCTCACTATGACGATAAAGATGCCACTCGCCGATGAACAGCAGGTGAGTATTCAGAATGACACCGTCATCCCACTCCACCTCAAGTCGCCGTCCGTGGCAACGCACCTCTTCTATGACACTGCCTTCACGCGGGGCAGGGCCAATGGCCGACATAGCGTCGAATCGCACCATGGCATGTCCAACAAGAGCCGTGCGCATTGCCGCGCCAGTCCTCTCTGTACGTCCCCACCCAGCCATGGTTCTAGACTAATTGACTAACTTTCCCCGAACGTGTCATGTCGCGCTGGCCCAACGGAACGGTACGGTTGTCATTGACATGGCCGACTCACCTGAACCCGACCACAACAAATCCCCGGATCCGACCCCGCTACCGGTATCGAATACGGATCACGATTTCGTCAGAAGGGCCCAGTCGAAGTACGGATCCATCGGCGCCATTGTGGCTAGCGGGATGTTGGGACTCGACCGGGTCCTGGGGCGAAAACCAAAAGATGAAGGCGCCGTGATCTGGGAAGCCTCCGGTGAGCCGGGCGATATCGACCGCGATGGCATTTCCGTCGATATCGATGAAAGCACTTCTGTGGTTGCTCATCCGCCGCGTGGCCGAGTGGGTCGCCACGTCCGCAAGCGGCGTAACCCCGCGGAGTAACTAGTTGTTCTTAGGGCAATAGTTCTTAAGGCAATTCGCCGACGTGGGCCAAAGCCAGCCGGAGAAGCCGGTCCTGCCCACCGGTCATATCAGCAGTGATTTTCGAACTGGCAGCCTCCTCAGGCGAAAACCAAGCCAGGTCTAAAGCCTGCTGCGTGGGCGTGCAGTCCCCATCCACTGGGACCACATAAGCCAAACTCACTGCGTGGTGGCGGGGATCAAAAAACCCGCTCACTTCAGGATCCGGGAAATACTCGGCAATGGTGAACGGCGCTGGGTTCGGAGGCACCCGAGGCAAGGCCATCGGGCCAAGGTCTTTTTCCAAATGACGAATCAGAGCGTCGCGCACTCGTTCACCATAAAGAACTCGTCCGGACACCAACATGCGACTCAACGATCCGTCAGCAGCTACTCGCAACAGTAAGCCCACTTGGGTCACTCGCCCTAGAGCGTCCACCCGCACCGGTATCGCATCCACATAAACCAGGGGCACATTGGATCGGACGGCGGCCAACATTTCCGGGCTGAGCCACGAGGTTCGGGTATCGGTCAAGTCGCTCACGGACTCATTCTCTCAAATATTTCATTGAACGGGTGGACTGCATGGTGGAGTCCGTCGGACGCACAAAATTTTGTCGGGCCACCGCCACCGACTTATGGATTGGACAGCCGTGATCGTGGTCGTTCACCATGCCCATTGACTGCATCAACGCATACATAGTGGTCGGACCGACAAAAGTCCAACCTCCTGACTTGAGGTTTTTGGCCAGGAGTTTTGACTCTGCACACTGCGTACTTCCCATCTCCGGGGCTGCAGTCGGCTCAAATCCCCAGAGATACGCGGCTAACGAGCCTTCAGTCGTTACAAGTTCGCTATAGCGGCGAGCATTGTTCACCACGGAGCGAATCTTGCCTTGATGGCGGACAATCGTGGAGTCCGAACAAATTCTTCGAATATCGTCTTCATCAAAAGTAGAAATACGAGCAATATCAAAGTCCCTGAAGACCCTGCGAAAATCTTCACGCTTATTCAAGATGGTGGACCAAGACAACCCACTTTGAAATCCTTCGAGAGATATTTTCTCGAAAAGTCTTCGGTCATCAGATGTGGGAAACCCCCACTCAGTGTCGTGATAATTACGCATCAACGGCGATATATCAGCCCAAGAACAGCTAGTCATTCGAAGGCCAGAGACGAATTCGCTGATTGCGGGCGACTTCCTGCGACGGTGGTGCGATTCAATTCCCGGCGAAAACCGGCATAGTCATTCAGTGCTAGATGTTGAGTTGAGCGATTGTCCCAAATCACAACATCGCCTAACTGCCAACGATGTCGATAGGTAAACCGAGCTTCAGTGGTGTGTTGATGAAGAAATGCCATCAATGCTTCAGCTTCGGAATGATCCATTCCATCAATATCTCTGACGTAAGCCCGATTGAAAAAGAGCACCCATCGTCCAGTTTCCGGATGGCGACACACCAAAGGATGCCGTTGCTCGGCATTGGCCGAATCATCACAGATGAACTCCATCCCGCGCATACCGGAATGAAGGGGCTGCATACGTCGCGAGTAAGCATCACGAGCTGTATGAACGGCCTGCAGTGAGAGAACTTGATCCTTCATCACTTGCGGTAGCTCATCCCATGCGGCACTCATTGAGGAAAAAACCGTGTCACCTCCCCACGGAGGCAAGTCCACCGCCGCGAGAATCGTGAAGGAAGGTGGTTCTACCTGAAATGAAAAATCAGAGTGCCAGGCGCCACCAAAATTAAAGGACTTTCCCTCATCAGCCTCTTTCACCACCTTGATGATCTCATCATCAAAACAAGTAGGCGCAATGGACAGCTGTTTGGTTTGAGTTTGAAAATCAGGATACCTGATTTTGACTGCCACACATCTTGTCATCCTTTTCTCTCCCCGAAGTTCATGTCCCAGTTTTTCCGTCATCCGCTTCAGCTCATTCAACAGGAAATTGAGGTCTCCAGTATTTTCAAAAAAAGTATGTTCTGTTGAGATGGATTTTGATTCATGTTCGGAATGGATGGATCCTTCATATTGTCCCAGTGCTTTTTGAACCAATATTTCTCCATACTTCCCGAAATACTGTTCCATCAGGTTACTTGGATAGACAGCAAGATCCTGTATGGTCATGATTCCCAGGGTGTGCAGGCTTTTGAGGGTATGCTCTCCCACACCGGGGATTTCACCAACCGACAAGGGAGCCAGAAATTCCTTTTCCTTTCCAGGCAATACCTGGAGGTAGCCATTGGGCTTGG
>JBJOFA010000188.1:0-3993 GCA_046049015.1 Actinomycetota bacterium
ACGCGCTGAACTATTCAGCAAGTTTTTCGCTCAGGTACTGGGCCGCAGCCAGACCAGACAACACGGCGCCTTCCACCTTTGGTCCGGCAAAAGCATCACCGGCAAAAACCAAAGTTCCCGGATCGGCTGGGGAGACCAGATACGGCTCGGGCCATAACGAGCGCGGCGTGGCGAAACGCCATTTTTTATATTCGGCCACAATCACGGTGGCATCACCGAGATACGGCCGGGCTGCTTCTAACAATGCGGCGCGACCGTGTTCGGTCGAGTCCTCCCAATGATCGGCACTCCACTGTGGATTGGCGTGAAACGTGACTGCAGGAACTGACGAAATGCCTTTGGCAGCGTTGTCACCGATCCAGGAAAAAACATCGTCCGGATTTTGTAAACCTCCCGGTGCGGGAATATTCGCCGGGCCATCCAAGACCGTGAGAATTCCCAAAGTGCGGTCGTAATCGGACAGCAGTAAGTCTTGAGGCAATTCTGCTCCTGTAGCCACGGTGAGCGAATAGGACTGCAGCAGTGGACAAGTAGTAATGACTGCATCACAGTCGATCGTTGAGCCGTCATCGATCATGACGGTCCACGCCGAAGTGACACCGGCGCGGACTTCGAAGACCAAAGTTGAAGTTCGCACGTCCAGGGGCGAGCCGGCGTTGAGGGCGACGTATTTGGCCAAAGCTGTCATACCGCCATTGACGACGTAACGAGGATGGCCGTCGTCTCCAGCAAAACCCCGACACCACTGGCGCACAATTCCTGCATCAAGCCAGGACTGCACGATTGGTTCAAACACTGGCGAGCGAACAGTGAAGAACTGGGCGCCGTGATCCAGTACGGCGGTGTCACCCTGGGGGGTGGTGATGCGCCGGGTGGCCAATCGGCCACCAACTCCGCGGCCCTTATCAAGAACGGTGACGTTCAGTCCGCGTTGACGTAATGACGAAGCCGCCATTAAACCGCTGATGCCGGCGCCAATGACAACAACGTGAGTCACGAAAGAGATTTCAAGATGCGTTGGGAACGGAATGCAAATGGCGGGTGGTTGCCACGTTTTGGTTGCTTTCCCAGGCTTTGTTTGCTCGGCTCAGGAAATCTCCGAGAACACGATTAAAAGTTGTGGCGTGTTCAATCATCAAACCATGGGCGGCCCCAGAGAGAACTGTCAACTCCGCGGTGGGTATGAGGTCGGCGAGTTCTTCGCTGTCACCGCGCGGGGTAAGGACATCTTGATTGCCAACAATGACTGCCGTAGGAACTTGAATGTTGACAAGGGCCTCGCGCAAAGAATCATCGGCATCAAGAATGGCTCGCACCTGCCCGCTGAATCCATGAGAGGCCCGCGAGGTAGCCATAGGCCCCATCCAGCCCATTGCCGGCCAAAGCCTGCGGAGCGAACGCGGTCCAATCACCCAACGAGCGGCCTGGGTGGTCATTACTCCCATTCCCTTATTGGTGGCGATCTCGGCCCATGACGACAACAAATCACGCCGCCACTGATGATTACTGCACGATGTACACACCAATGTCAGTGAACGAGTTCGTTCTGGAGCTAAAAGACCGAGGACTTGGGTGATGGCTCCACCCATTGATGCTCCAACGACATGGGCGTTTTCGATGCCGGCATGGTCTAAAACTGAAAGGGCGTCGCGGGCCATTTGCTCCAGGGAATACGGACCAAAAGGTTTGTCGCTTCGTCCGGCGCCGCGATTGTCATGGGCAATCACCCGGTAGCGCGTGGCGAGAGCTAGGCGTTGCAGATCCCAGAGATGCTTGTCAGCACCGAGACCTTGAATCATGAGCACCGGTGGAGCGGACTTGCGACCGACAACTTCATAATGCAAGCGCACACCATCATTGGCCAGGGCGTAACTCATGAAGCCATCTCCCACGCTTGTTTGGGGGGCATGCGCACCACACCTTCCCAAGTGAAAAGTGAATCAATGACTTCTTCGGTGCTCATTTGCGGTTCCCAGTCCAAAAACTCTTCACAGCGCGAGCTGATACCGCGTCGTCCGTGGTGAAGAACTTCCATCACATGATCGGGAACCGGGGCACCAAAGAGATGGGCAATGCGCCGAGTGACAACCCATTCTGGCCCGACGAGCGGCAACGGAATATGACGACTTCTTCGGACCACGGAAAAACCACTGATCGATCCTGGCCCCACAATATTGATGGGCACGCCAATAGTTCGTTGCGAGGCCAAGATGAAAGCACGCGCTGCATCGTCTTCGTGGAGCACGCTGAATAATGGTGGCTTCAATAAGTTGAATGGCACGAAAGGAAGTCGAAGCAGCCGTCCGAGTGGACTTGGAATATGGGGACCAACCACCGGAGCCAGACGTAACGCCGTGACATCGGCCTTTGTCGAAGCAAAAGCAGCGTGGGCGCGATCTTCTAATTCGACCAACATGCGACCATAGAGAGTGGTCGGTGATGTTGGAGCATCATCATCGGGAACATCGGGCCGTCCGCCAGAGCGTCCATACACTTCGAGCCCTGATCTCAGGACGACGTGTTGTAAGGCCGAGCACGTCTTGGCAGCTTCGAAGACTGAGTTGGCCGCATCTCGGGTGAATGTTTCGGCGTGACGCGGTGTGGCCCGGGCATCAGGTTCCCAAACGGCGAGATGAATGAGAACGTGTGGATTGACGGCCTTGACCAGAGTCCGCGTGCGCTCGGCATCAGCAGCATCAACTCGATGGAATTCGCAACGGTTCAGGCGGCGACGCGGAGGATCGGCATCGATACCGGTGATGCTGGCTACCCACGGCTCTTTTTCTAATTCCGAGGCGACGAGCGACCCCAACTGCCCGCCCATTCCAGTGATGAGGACCCGGCGCCCGGTTGCAGAACTCATTTCCACTGGTCAGGGTAGTGCGAACTCAGCGCAGAGTGTGGGCTCTCAAGATCAGTTCGCGGGCCGCCGGATCCAATTGGTGTCCGGCTAACCGCTCGCCGATTGCAATGGCCTCTTTAGGGTCTTCCACTAAACCATTCCAACGAACGAAGGCCGCCATCGCACCCATGATGCGATCGCCAACTTCCTCGCCGTGCACCACAACCTTGACGTTGTTGGTCAACAGTCGTCGTAACTCTTTGAATAAACCTCGAGCCCAATCGTCTATTGCATCGGGGTTGTAGGGACGGTGTTGATAGAGAACACCGAGTTCGTCGTAATTATGAAGATTGTGGGGAGCCGTGATGATGCTGACCAGACATCCGAATTGGTTCTCGCGAATCCAGATGATCTCTTCTTGGCGTCGCACTCGTCGGTGGTTATCGCCGTATCCACCAGGTCGTTCGCAGACCGCTAGACGATCCTTCAGGATCCACGTGAAGTTCCTCGGGGTAATTCCCTGGGCCCATTTTCCTCGGAGTTTTGGCGGCACTCCCAACACATTACCCCTGATCAGGCGGATGGCTAATCGACATCTGCTGATGGGAGCGGCTCACCCGGGCTCCACCGGGAATTTCACAAGCCACGGCCTCACCTCGGGCTACTGCCAGCACCCTCTCCACCGTTGCGGCGTCGGGAGGATGAGTGGCGGAAAGCCAGCGGCGAACAGCCCTTCGAGCCAGGGCCACTGGGGCTGAGGCAAGTTGTCGGGCGTCGGTGGGATCAATGGTGGAACTGAGTTCGCCCAAGGCGTCAGCTTCATCGGCCAAAAGGCCCGCTTGGCGAGAAAGAATCGGCACCAGATCCCGACCAGCGACCTCGTTGAGTTGCGGGAGGAGTTCTCGTCGGACTCGATTACGAAGAAGGTCAAGGTTGGCATTGCTGGGATCAAAAAAAGGCGTCCATCCCAGTAGTGAGCACAGACCCTCGGTTTCGGCTCGCCGAAGCCCCAATAAAGGATGGCGGACCAGTCCGCTTGGTCCCCCTATCAGCCGCAAGCCTGCTAACCCGTCTAGTCCGGCTCCCCGTAGGAGGTTCAAAATCACGGTTTCGGCCTGATCATCGCTGGTATGGCCGGTGAAAACATCCTC
>JBJOFA010000189.1:0-3991 GCA_046049015.1 Actinomycetota bacterium
TGGTGGCTCATTGCTGTCAGCCAAGGATGTCGAGGCTCTTGCCGATCTGCCGCCACGCGAGGTCTTGCTGGCTCAGTTCGCTGGTGCTTTGCAGGCTCCTCTTGTCAAGACCGCCGGTTTGTTGCAGGCTCTGCCGCGCAACTTCGCCTATGGACTCAAGGCCCTGATCGACCAAAAGGCTGCCTGAGCAGCCGACTCAAGACTTACAAACAAATCCGAATACATCGAAATTCGTGCCGCTCAACTGGCACATCAACAACAGATCAACAGCCTGGTGAACAGGCAGAATCAAGGAGAAAATCATGGCTCTTTCCAAAGAAGAGATCCTGGACGGCATTGCCGCCCTCACCGTTATCGAGCTCAAAGAACTGCTCGACGCATTTGAAGAGAAGTTCGGCGTGACCGCCGCGGCCCCCGTTGCCGTTGCGGCCGCTGGTGGCGGAGCAGCCCCGGCTGCTGCCGCTGAGGAAAAGGACGAGTTCGACGTCATCCTCGTAGACGCCGGAGCCCAGAAGATCCAGGTCATCAAGGTGGTGCGCGAGCTCACCAACCTCGGTCTGAAGGAAGCCAAGGACCTCGTGGACGCCGCTCCCAAGCCCCTTTTGGAAAAGGCCAGCAAGGACGATGCCGAAAAGGCCAAGGCCAAGCTCGTCGAGTCCGGCGCCACAGTCGAAATCAAGTAATTCACCCAAATCGAAGGCCATCAAAGAGGCCGGCACCTGTGGGTGCCGGCCTCTTTCGTCCTTGGTTCTCGCTTCAAAGGCCCTGTTCAGAGGGTCACTAGTGAGAAATGCTTGACCGCACGCCGTCGGGGGTTTACCTTGTCCGGCAAGCGGATCGGAGTCGGTCTGCTGATCCGTCCGGCGGATATGCCGGCTGCGGTTGATGATCTACGTCTAGCGCCGGTAGTCTCACTGGTTGCCGTGCGTCGCCTGTGTCTTTTTCGTTCCCTGAATTCAGGTTTGGATTCAGACTGGGCTTCATCGTCGTCCCCTGTCATGTTTTTCCCCACCCCAAGTGGGTTCAGTCTCGCCCGCCAAAGGCCTTTTGTCCTCAGTTCTCTGATGTCATCGGGTCATAGCCATAACCGTCTTTAGGAGTTCAACGTGGCCTCACGAACATCCACCCGCGAGCGTTATTCATTTGCCAATCTCGATGAGGTTTTGGCACTTCCCAACTTGTTGGCGATTCAACGCGAAAGTTTTGAACACTTCTTGAAGGTGGGTTTGGCCGAGACGTTCGACGACATCTCGCCGATCGAAGATTTCCACGGCAACTTGAGCCTGACCCTCGAGTACGACGCCGAGGACGAGGACCTTTTCCCGCAGCCCAAATTCAGTGTGGAGGAGTGCCGCGAAAAGGGCCACACCTACCAGCGCTCGATTCTGGTGCGTGCAAAATTCTCTAACCGTCAAACCGGTGAAATCCGTGAACAGCTGGTCTTCATGGGCGACTTCCCGATGATGACCGAAAAAGGAACCTTCATCGTCAATGGAACCGAGCGCGTGGTGGTGTCGCAGTTGGTTCGTAGTCCCGGCGTGATCTTCGAGCCCGGTGAGCGATTCCGCCTTCGTAATCTCTCCAAGCACCAATTGGTGAAGGGAACCATTCACCCCCAGCGTGGCGAGTGGTTGGAATTCGACGTTGAACAAAAGCCCGGCAAAGACGTCACGGCCGGAACCCGCGTGGCCCGCAAGCGTCGCATGGGTGTGTTCACCCTTTTGCGAGCCTTGGGCTACGACGAGGATCACGCACCTGGATTCCTTGATCGCTTCGTGACCTACTTTGATTTTCTTGAAGGTCAGTGGGAAAAGGAGCGCAATATCGCTCCCACCCAAAATGAAGCTCTGGTCGAGATCTACAAGCGGGCCCGTCCCGGCGAGCCGCCGTCACTGGAATCGGCTCGCGCCTTTTTCAAGAATGCCTTCTTCGATTCGAAGCGTTATGACTTGTCGCGCGTCGGTCGCTACAAGTTGGATCGCAAACTTGGTGAAGAAATTGCCAAGTTGGATTCGATGTTCGGTCCTGGCACTCGCAAGCGTGGTGCCCGATTCGCAGTAGAACTCGATGATCCCAATAAGCGTCCGATTGAAAGCGATCCGGACGACATCAATGTTTTGCGTCCCAACGAAGTGCTGGCCGCGATTTCGTACATGCTGCACCTCGTGAAGCAGGAACCCGGCTATCGCTTGGACGATCAGGATCACTTCGCCAACCGTCGTATCCGTTCAGTTGGTGAATTGATTCAGAACCAAGTACGCATCGGCTTGTCCCGTATGGAGCGAGTGGTTCGCGAGCGTATGACTACGCAGGATCCGGAGTCCATCACCCCGAGCACCTTGGTGAACATTCGCCCGGTCTCTGCTGCCATCAAGGAGTTCTTCGGAACCAGCCAGCTTTCACAGTTGATGGACCAAGTCAACCCCTTGTCGGGTTTGACGCACCGTCGTCGTTTGTCGGCTCTTGGACCAGGTGGACTCAGCCGTGAGCGCGCCGGATTCGAAGTCCGTGACGTTCACTTCTCGCACTACGGACGTATGTGTCCTATTGAGACTCCAGAAGGCCCCAACATTGGTTTGATTGGCGCGTTGTCGACCTATGCCCGCGTCAACGAGTTCGGATTCATCGAGAGTCCGTATCGCAAAGTTGAAAATGGTCGGGTGACCAACAAGGTCGTCTACATGCCAGCCGACGAAGAAGAGAAGTACGTCGTGGCTCAGGCCAATACTGCTATCGGCCCCGACGGCACCTTCCGAGATTCCAAGATCTTGGTTCGTCGTTCACCACAGGCAGCCAGCTTGGAAGATCTGCGCAAGATGTTGGAGGCCGAGAGTTTCTTCGGTGCCACCACCGACATCTTGACCGTGGCCCCCAACGAAGTTGAATTCATTGACGTTTCTCCGAAGCAGATCGTTTCGGTTGCTACTGCCTTGATTCCGTTCTTGGAGCACGACGACGCCAACCGCGCCCTTATGGGTGCGAACATGCAACGTCAGGCTGTTCCTTTGATCCGCACTGAAGCTCCTTACATTGGAACTGGTGTCGAGAAGCGGGCCGCTTCAGACGGAGCCGATTTGATTTTGGCAATCGAGGACGGCGAAGTTCTTGAAGTCTCCGGCAGTCACATCGTGATCCAGTACAAAGATCGCGGTAAGTACACCCACACGCTGCACAAGTTCCGCCGCTCCAACCACAACACCTGCGTGAACCAAATCCCGCGCGTGTCAGAAGGTCAGAAGTTGAAAAAGGGCGATCTCGTCGCTGATGGTCCGAGCACGGATCTTGGTGAGTTGGCCCTTGGTAAAAACCTGCTCGTGGCCTTCATGCCATGGGAGGGTTACAACTTCGAAGACGCCATCATCTTGTCGGACCGCCTGGTGCGCGATGACGTGCTGACTTCCATCCACATTCACGAATACACCGTGGACGCTCGTGACACCAAGCTTGGACCAGAAGAAATCACTCGGGACATCCCGAACCTTTCCGATGACATCTTGCGCGACCTGGATGAGCGTGGCGTGATTCGCGTTGGTGCCGAAGTCGGTCCCGGCGACGTGCTCGTAGGCAAGGTGACACCGAAGGGTGAAACCGAACTGACTCCAGAAGAGCGTCTCTTGCGAGCCATCTTCGGCGAAAAGGCCCGTGAAGTTCGCGACACCTCGTTGAAGGTTCCTCACGGTGAAAGCGGAAAGGTCATTCACGTCTCGATGCTCGATCGCAACGAGGGCGGTGAATTGGCTCCTGGTGTGAACCAGATGGTCAAAGTCCTCGTCGCTCAAAAGCGCAAGATCAGTGTCGGCGACAAGTTGGCTGGACGTCACGGCAACAAGGGTGTTATCTCCAAGATTCTCCCGCAGGCCGATATGCCGTACATGAAAGACGGCACTCCAGTTGACATCATCTTGAACCCACTTGGTGTGCCGAGCCGAATGAACGTGGGTCAGGTTCTAGAAGCCCACCTTGGCTATGCCGCTCGTTGGGGTTGGACCAA
>JBJOFA010000190.1:0-3989 GCA_046049015.1 Actinomycetota bacterium
AGTCATCCCACGCATGCGACGTTCCTCGTCGTAGGCGAACTCGAGAACATCGCGAACCCACCCGGTGAAGGTGTCACTCATTGACTCGGGCACACCAAGAATGTGGGCAATGACGCGCACCGGAATTTGCTGGGCATAATCGGCCGCTGCGTCGACTTGACCGGCCTCGATGAAACCATCGATCAAACGGTTACACAGTTCTCGAGTCATTGGTTCATAGGACAAAGTCCGTTGCGGACTCATCCAGGGCAGAATCAGCCGGCGCGTCCAAGTGTGAAGCGGCGGGTCCGAAGAAATCGGGGGAACGCCGTAGGGCAACAAGGCCGGTTGAGTCCCTCCCACGACGGCAGCTAGCGGGGGCATCACGGAAATGCCGTTACCAGATGGGAAATTTTCAATATCGCGGGCAATCGTCGTGACATCTTCATAGGTAGTCGGCAACCACGATCCGCCCCAGCGATCGGTGTGGGCAATTGGACAGGTCTCCCGCAGTGCGGCCCAAATACCGTAGGGATCATTCACATATTGAGGATCAAAAATGTCGTAATCCGAGGCCCAATCGTTCACCGGAAGTTGGTCCATAGGGCCGGATTCGGGTTGTTTTGTATCAGTCATTATTTCCCCCAGCCCTCGACTCTAGAGCGTGGGTAGCGGTCTCGCCCACCAGGCGGGGCCAGAAATACTCGGGATAATCATGACCCATACCCTCAATCAACACCAGTTTCGCTCCGGGAATAGCTTGTGCGGCGCGGCGCCCACCGGAGGAGTCGATCAGAGTGTCCGCGGTGCCGTGAATAACCAAAGTGGGAACACGGACCGACTTCAAACGCTCGGTACGACTGCCATCGCGTCGTGCCGCTCGGTACTGACGGGCTACGCCAGCCGGGCGACAGGCCCGGTCGAAAGCCAGGCCCGCCATATTGCTCTGCAGAACTTCGTCCACGTACCCCGGACTTCCCCAAACCCGCTGCCCAGCCAAATGCTGAAAGATGGCTTCTTCACGGTTAACGGCTCCTGGGGTGAGTAAGAGGGTTTTAGCTTCCGGGGTTGGTTGACCCACATCAGGATCACCGGTTGTCGACATCACCGAAATCAAACTGGCCACTCGCTCCGGAAATTCGATAGCCACCGTCTGGGCGATCATGCCCCCAAGTGACACACCGAAAATATGAGCTCGTACACAACCGACGGCATCTAAGACAGCCACCACATCAGAGGCCATATCAGATAAGCCATAACCCTCGGGACCATCACTGGAGAGTCCCACGTCGCGATTGTCGAATCGGACCACCTGGAATCCGGCGTCGACAAATTCCTGACACAGTTCAACACGGTAGTGAATGCATTGGTTACTAAGACCGTTAATGAGCACCAGAGTCGGACTAGTCGGGTCACCAAATGACTCGTAGTAAATGATTACCTCACCATTTTGGCAATACGGCATGTCACCCTCCTGGATTGGCGGCCAAATGATCGAAACGCCCCGGAGGTCGTGTTCGTCGATATTCCTCGATGATTGGTGCGAGGTCATGAGGACTAGCCCCATGCAAGATCACACCATCAACACCAAGTTCGAACTGGGCACGAACTTTGTCCACACATTGAGTCACCGAGCCGGTCGCCGACGGGGCCAACCAATCTTCGGGAATCAATGTGGCCACATATTCAAGTTCAGCGGTCGTCGCCGTGGCATCAAGTGCTCCTCGAAATGAACGCACGAACTCATCATTGCGAAAGCGCTCCAAAACTTTTGGGTCCCAAGAATTGGTAGTCACCATGAGATCTCCGTAACCCTGAAGGTAAGTCGCCAATCGTCCCACAGTCTTCTTCAGACGCACATCGGGAGCGATGTGATCACCAATGGTGGCAAAGCAAGACCAAACTCTGACCTTATTTGGATCACGTCCGGCGCGCTCGGCTGCAGATTTCACCGTATCGACGCAACGTTTGGTGGTTTCATCGGTAAAAAATGTATGCAAAATCACGCAATCAAAAGCTCGACCGGCCAGTTCAAGGGTGTTCGGTCCAAATGCCGTGATTCCCAGCGGGATGTTCTCATCGAATGAAGGATCGAGAGCCAGGACCGGATAGGAACCAAGTGGACCGTCATGTCCCAAGATCACCTCCCCGCGAAATAGGCGCCGCATGACTCCAGCGAAATCTTCCATCTGAGCGGTTGTGATGGCGGGTATGCCAAATGCGGAAAACATAGGCGCAATTCCGCGACCAATACCCAAACAAAAACGACCACCAGTCAGCCGATGCATGGTGGTGGCATAAGACGCCGTCACCAATGGGTGTCGAGTGTTGTGATTGGTGGCGGCTGTAGCGATGCCAATCGACTCCGAAACTGCTCCCACTGCCCCGGACAAGGTGACCGCTTCTTTAATGTTGAATCGCTCTGAAATGAAACAGGCTCCGATGCCCAGGGCTTCTGCGACTTTGACTTCATCAATGAGATCTCGAGGTGATCGAGGAGCCCCCGGCAGAGTATAAAAACCCAGTTCGTTCATGATTTCCCTTTTTCCGATCCTTGAAAACCTGTCATCAGGTGACGCACTGCAAAAGATGAAAACGCTGTCAGCGGGGTTGTTGGAGACGACATGATTTCATGTTGATGGGCAGCGATCATCTCTGGAGTCAGACTGCGGTCACTCCAACCATTGGCCAGGCTCATCTGTACCCCACCCTGCCAACCAGCGCCCACACAAATAGCTTCGCCATTCAGTGGACATGTCGAGTGGCCGAGCCACAACACCAAAGGCGCCACCAAATGGGGACTGAGCCATTCACCTAATTCATCGGACCAAGGAATAGGGCCAAAGGCGGTTCCCGGGCGGGTCTTGGCGTAGGGCACCACCACGTTGGTGGAAATTCCAAGGGGTTTTCCTTCGCTCGCCATCCCCCGCGTCAGTCCAATCACGCCCATCTTGGCCATCGCATACACCGCACCGTTAGGTACGCCACCAAAAGCGGCACCTGACGAAACATTCACAATTCGGCCGCCACCGTTTGCCTTCATCCACGACCACGCTGGACGGCTCACGTTTAGGGCGCCCCGTAATTGAGTATCTATCAAGGCGTCGACACTCTCTTCGGGAAACTCATCAAAAGGAGCCATCCGTACTTGACCGGCGTTGTTTACGACAACATCCAGACGGCCATAGGTGTCAAGGGCGCACTCAACCATGGAACGACCACCGGCCACGGTCGCAACCGAATCGAAGTTGGCAATAGCCCGACCTCCAGAAGAGTTGATGAGATCGACAACTTCTTCGGCTGGATTCTGCATCGGGTCATCAGCCTGACCATCAGTATCAGAAATACCAACTCCGAGATCATTGACGATCACCTGTGCTCCTCTTTCAGCAAAGGCCAAGGCGTACTCGCGTCCGAGATTGCGACCTGCCCCGGTGACGAGAACCACTACTTCATCAAAACGATAATTACCGACTTCACTCATAGTGCCCCTGAGTCTCTCGTAGTTGGCGGGCCCGACAAAAAGTTCGACATCTCGGGCAAGGCCCGCTGGTCTTGGATAAAGAACTGATGTCCCCCATCGTAAATGCGCTGTTCAGCACCAGAAACCTGGCTCGTTATCGCCGTTCCATTTTCTGGTGGGGCAATTCCGTCATAGCGACCCGACATAACCAGTGTCGGACATTGAATCCGAGGGAGTCGATCCCAGACATCATGATCCCGACGCGCCATCAATTGCCGCCAGGCTCCTTGACGGGCAGAAGGCACCGCCTCAGATACATGAGTACCATCAGCACGACTTTCGGTGGTGGTCGTTGTGGCTGCACGAGTGAAATAGGCCCGGTCTTGGGGTCGCTCGGCGAACCATTCATCGGTGAAACGAGAATCGCTGAGGGGAATCATTCGACGGTTCCGTTCTTCTTCATCTAGATCGAAGAGTTCATGCAAGGGATACGAACTTCCTCCCAGTCCACCAGAACTGGTGCAGGCCAAAACTAATCGGTTCACTC
>JBJOFA010000191.1:0-3988 GCA_046049015.1 Actinomycetota bacterium
CGGAAATGATTTTCGGCAATTCGCGCATGGGGGAAGGGTAGCACTGGAATCTGACGCCATGTCAGATTCTGCGTGGAATAGGGCTACGAGGCTGAATTGACTACTCTTCGAAGGGCCATCAACCTGCTGAAACGTCCGACGAACTGACAGGCAAGAGGGCCTTGCGCTGGGGGACCACACCATGAATGAGAAGAAATCCACAAAGAGGCGAATGAGTGTTGGCGTGGCCTTGCCACAAATGGCCCGGGGATTGGATCGCTCGGCGTTTTTGGCCTGGTGTCGGGGTGTGGATGAGGGTCCTTTTTCCAGTCTCTCCGCTGGGGAGCGCATCACCTTTCACAATCTGGACGGGTTCACCCTGTGCGCCGCGGCTGCGGCCCTCACCGACAACGTGCGCATTTTGGTCAACGTGGTGGTTTTGCCCTGGCACGCCCCAGCATTGGTCGCTAAAGAGCTGGCTTCGATTGACGTGGTTTCTGGCGGTCGGGTCGAAGTGGCCGTGGGAGTTGGTGGCCGCTCGCAGGATTACGCCGCTCTGGGGGCGTCGTTTGCCGGTCGACATCGCCGCCTCGATGAGGGAGTTGACGAGATGCGTCGTTTGTGGGCTGGCGGGGTAGCGGCCGATGGCCAACCGGTGGGACCGGTTCCGGTGCAAGTTGGTGGACCGCCGATTTTGGCCTCGGCAATGGGACCAAAATCTTTGGCGCGAGCGGCGCGCTGGGCTACGGGTATCAGTGGATTTACTCTTCTTGGTGATGCTCTCGAAACGTCTCGACTTTTTCGCTCGGCGGAAAAGGCTTGGCAGGACGCTGGCCGTAGTGACAAACCGCGATTGGTAACGGGATCTTTCGTCGCTCTAGGCCCCGAGGCAAAAACGACGTTGCGTTCATTCGCTGCCGATTACCTGCACGTCTTCTCACCGGAACTTGCTTCAAGTCTGGCTGACGCCATGACCCTTCACGATCCGAAACGGCTCGTCGAAGTTCTTGATGCTGTTGAGGCCGAAGGGGCCGATGAGTTCATCGTGGTGCCGGCAACGAGTGACCCAGCCATGATCAATCGATTAGCTGAAGTTGTGGCAGCGCGGGTTTAGATTTCAGGCCCTTAAATATCAGATCCCTAAATTTTAGACTTTCGTGCCATTGCGTTGAAGATCCCAAATCATCCGCGCCGCCACCACCAGAATTAGTGAGGCAAACAGAATGTTCGAGAGTCCCTCGGACAAATGATCGGCGATCAAGCCGCCGAGCACTGCGGACAACACGCCAGACACCCCGACGATGGCAGCAACTTTCATGTCGATGTTGTTGGCTTTCCAATTGCGCCACGTGCCCATGATCGAGGTTGGGATAATGACTGCGACGGATGTTCCCTTGGCAATCACCGATGGTTCGCTGAAGAACACCACCATGGCCGGGACCATCACCACGCCGCCGCCGATACCCAGGAGACCGGCCAAAACACCAGTGGCAAAGCCAATGGTCACCAAAATGATGGCGGCTATTGCATCAATTGCATCGCGACCGGTGGCGGTCATGGGGATGAATAGTCGAATTGCCGTGATGATTAGCACTGCGGAAAACATGTAGCCGAGAATGTGCCGAGGTAAGACGTGAATCCAGCGAGTGCCGAGAACCGCACCACCTAATGCACCAAGAGCAAGCCAAAAAGCCAACCACCAGTCAACATTGCTTTGCGACCAGTAGGTGAACAGACTCGAAATTGAGATGGGAAGGACGGCGCCGAGTGAGGTGCCATTGGCAACGCGCTGGTCAATATGCAACAACATCACCAGGGCCGGCACCACGAGAATGCCGCCCCCAACACCGAAAAGCCCCGATAAAAGACCGGCCCCTAGCCCCACCGCCATCGTTGAAATTGGCGGGGGGCTGGAGTGGTCAGTCGTTGAGGGCACGACACCGTTCTAGTGCATGAAGGTGTGAGTTGACGTTGTATGTTTTGCCGGTCGGGGTTTTTAACCAGTAACTCACGGGGGACAGCATGCAACGAATCAAAACCGATCAGTATCGCAATCGAACCGATAGTGATCTGCGCAAACGCCGTTGGGGGATAGGTCTTGCCGTTGGTCTCTTCGGTTTCGTTGCCTTAGCGGGCTGTTCGGGAGAATCGGGTTCGCCGGCCGAGGCTTTGCCTGACAGCACAGTTCAGGTTGTTGATTCCACACCGGTGACTGATTCGGTTGCCGAGGAAGTTGCAGCGCCGGAGCCGTTCATGATTTTGGTGACCAATGACGATGGTGTTGGTGCTGATGGAATCGATGCCCTAGTCAATGCCCTGCTGGAGCTGGATGATGTGATGGTCACGGTGGTGGCACCGGCTGAAAACCAAAGCGGTTCTGGCGGTAAGACCACCGATGGAGTACTTGAGGTGCGCGATGCCACCACCAAGAGCGGCTATCCAGCCAAAGCAGTGGTCGGTTTCCCGGCAGATTCCATTGTCTGGGCCCTCGATCAAGGCGGAATTAATTTCATGCCTGATCTGGTGGTCTCGGGCATCAACGAAGGTCAGAACTACAGTTTTGAGATTGCCCCTATCTCGGGGACAGTAGGTGCCGCTCGAGCTGCGGCCATGCGCAACGTCCCTTCGGTAGCAGTCAGCCAGGGTCTGGGCGAGCCACCGAACTATCCGGCCAGCGTTGAAGCGGTCATCGCTTGGGTTGAAGCCAATCGCGACGCCTTGCAAGCTCGCCAACCTGGCGAGCCAACTCCAACGTTCGTGAGTATCAATGTTCCAACGTGTGCGCCTGGAACTTCGTTGCGGGGTGTGATTGAAGTTCCCATGGGCTACCTGGGAACTTCGGATTACAACGCCTCGAATTGTGCATCAACCGTGACTCCCGATACCGATGTCACTGGCTTTCAAAATGGTTACGGGGTTATCACCGAACTACAAGTTGATGGCCCACCGTTTACTGAGTGAGCCATTTTTGGACCCATAAAATTACGAGTCGAGCACACTGGCCGCTACGCGACGGCGGTGCGTTGTGGCATCTCCAAAGGCGCGCATCATGGCCCAAGATTTTTTCATCCAGAGCTGGAGGTCGGCTTCCCAGGTGTAGCCAATGCCGCCGAAAACCTGCATTGAACTGCGGCTAGCGCGGTAGGCCGCTTCACTGGCCAGAGCTTTGGCCATGCTGATATCGCGAGATGCTGTGGTCGAAGCTACCGAGGCACTCCAAGCGGCTCGGTAGGTCGGCGCTTTGGCGAACTCGACTTTCAGTAGGGCATCAGACATCAAGTGTTTCACTGCTTGAAATGAGCCGATCGGTTTGCCGAATTGCTCGCGCTGGCGGGCGTACTCAGCGGCCATTTCGATCATGCGCTCGGCTAAACCTACGAGGTAAGCCGCTGCCGCCAACGCCAGGAGATCAACAGGCTCGATATCTGAAGGCATAAACGGTTTGAGATCATGGTCAGTCCGGTCTCCTCCAGACACCACTGCGAGACGACGCCCTCCATCGACGCTATGGATTTCTTCGATGGTGGCATTGGAGAGAATGTGATCCCGTCGCACGATCAGTTCTGCCACACCGGCATGGGCAACATAGGGGCTGTCATCCACCCAGGCGGTGGCGACACATGAACCATCGATGAGACTTGGTCCCCATTTAGTGGTTGCCAACGAGGGGGCGGCAATCACCATGTGCTCAAGAATCGGACCGGGTACGGCGGCCCTCCCTAATTCTTGAAAGAGGAGGATGGCATCGACGAATGTCCCGCTCATTCCACCGTGAGCCTCGGGAACTAAAAGCGACAATACGCCCATGTCGGCCAGTTTCGACCATAAGTCTGGGCTATGTCCGGTCCCTTCCTCCCAGATACTGCGGACCAGAGCAGGTGGACATTCATGCGTCAAGAGTTCACGCAAACTCTCAGCGAAGAGACGTTGATCGGCAGTGAAAGAAAATTGCATGTCACGTTCCCTTGGGGAGTTGAAGGACGCGATCGGCGATGATGTTCCGCTGAAT
>JBJOFA010000192.1:0-3958 GCA_046049015.1 Actinomycetota bacterium
AGTGGGGCGATCCCCCACGATCACTCATATCCATACTCCTCCCCTGATGGTTGCGGACGTTTCATGAAAGTAGGTCACCATGCCCAAACGTGATGACGCACCGTGGAAACCAAGCGGACTCCGTCGTGCCGCAGTATTTGGCGACCTGGTTGAAAAACTCACCCGTCCCATCGCTCGCCGTGGTGCCAAACTTGGTTTTCCTTTTCTGCCCCCAACAACCCCCCGCACAGTTGAAGTTCCCGTTGAGCAGTCCCAACTTGGCGCCGACTATGACACCGAGTGGGCTCGTCGCCCCTTAGCAACTGGCATTCGCAAGGCTTTGGTCAATGGACCAGTGCGAATCGTCATCAAGGGAATCGCAAGTCCCCAAGTCAACGGCGTCGATCGACTCCAGGATTTGGCCCGAAAGGACACTCCGCCGGCGGTCATCTTCACTCCTAATCATCATTCGCATTTGGATACCGCGGTGATGGCCACGGCAGTTCCTAATCCATGGCGGTCGAAATTGGTGGTAGCGGCCGCTGCGGATTACTTCTTTGATAAACGTTGGAAAGCAGCCATGGCTGCTTTGTCGCTGAACGCCATTCCCATTGATCGAGAAATGACTGGACGAAAGTCAGCCGACATGATTCGTGAACTGGTCGAAGACGGCTGGAGTTTGGTGATCTATCCCGAAGGCGGGCGCTCCCCCGATGGCTGGGGACAAGAGTTCAAAGGTGGAGCGGCGTATCTTTCAATACGAACCGGAGCCCCCGTGATTCCAGTTTTCATTGATGGAACCGGCGCGCTCTTTGGCAAGGGGATGAAGAGACCTCGTTTCGGCACCACCAGAGTGGTATTCGGTCATCCACTGGTAGCTCTCGAAAATGACAACACCCGACGATTTGCCCAACGAATTGAGGAATCTGTTACTGCCCTCGGCGATGAGAGTTCGACTGACTACTGGAGCGCTCGTCAGCGAGCGGCCCGCAAAGAGAGTCCCTCACTATCAGGGCCGGAATACACCAGTTGGCGTCGGCAATGGGCTTTATCAGACAAACGAGTCATGGGCGACGTCGGTCTACGACGACGCCAACGACGCCGTTGGCCTGATCTGGGCAACTAAAAACCGCTCTTGATCAACTGTTGATCCAGCGATCAGCCAGCACCTCGGCGGCCATCATCACCGGGAAATGGGTATTGGCCCTCGGTAGACGCGGAAATATCGACGCATCGCAGACCTGCAATGATTCATATCCGACCACGCGACCCATCGGGTCAACAACCGTGGAGTCCGCTTGCGGATTTCCCATGGCACATGTACCTGACGCATGGACATAATCGCCGGCGCTACGCCGCAACCAGTTTGCTATTTCATCATCGTCATCCGACAAATCTTCTAGTTGAGTTCCTTGATCGTCGACAAAGAACCCCTCGGCAATGCTGGCCAGTGGCGAATCAACAAGAAGCCGGCGTAACTGATGTACCCCCGATATCAGCCGACGAACATCATCATCAGCGGTCAGGAGTGCGAAATCAATCTCAGGCTCATCGGCAGGTTCCAAAGACTGCAGTTGGACGCGCCCCCGGGACTGCACAAACATCAAGGCCACTGAGATCAGCCCGAACTCTGGAGCTGACGAGCCAAGATGATCAAGCGGTAGCAGTTGTAGATCTGCAGGTACATCACCCGAGGAAAATCGGGCCAAGGCAGTCACAGCCAATGAATTCGACTGAACTGGTTGGCGTAAACGCACCGTGATGGGAGCTGAAGGATGATCTTGAAGTCCAAATCCGATTGCTGGTCGGTCCACCCCGCTACGCAGCAAGATCGCCGGAGAGTGAATCGCCCCCGCCGACAAGATGACTGTTGACCCTCCTATTTCACTTCCATTGGCTAGCACCACCCCGCGAGCACGTCGCCCCTCGAAAATAACTCGATCTACGTGACTGTCGGATCGAATGATCAGATTCTTTCGAAGTCGAGCCCGCTTCAAATAAGCGTCAGCAACTGATACCCGTCGCCCGTCAGCGTCACGAGTCAAAAGTACCGGACCAACATCTCGTCCAACTCCACCAAGGGGATATGGACCACGATGGAGATCCCACCCTTGGGTGCGACACGTTTCAATAAGGGCATGACCTACTTGAGTTGGTGCACCAGTATCGGCTTTGGTCAGTGGAACTTCAATTCGCCGGAAATACGGCTCCACCTCCCGCCAAGACCAGCCCTTGCAGCCGAAGTCTCGATCCCAACTGTCGTAATCCTCGACTTCGCCCCACAACCCCACCATGGCATTCACTAAAGAGGATCCACCGATGCCCCGTCCTCGTCCGTATAGCCGAGGATCTTGTTCAGCGGTGCGACGAGCCACAAGATGTGGCCAATGCAAATCAGGTTGAGCCAACGCCTCATAGAAAGACGAACCGGCAACTACCTCACTCAATTCGGCGCGAACTTCTGGTCCGGCTTCGATGAGAGTCACTCGAGAGCCGGTGGCGCTGAGTCGATCGGCAAGAACACACCCCGCCGATCCGGCTCCCACGATGACGATCTGATCATCCACCTGCATCAACTCGGTATTGGATGAGGCCGACATTCATCTTTGGCAGATCTCTCTCAGATCGCTGCGGGCGTGGGCAGATTCGTTGCCCTGGGTAATCCTGCTAAGTGGGCGGCGTCGTTGTAGCGAACCACCCTCCAACGACCGGGTCGGACAAGTTCGAATTCAGTAATTGAAGTATTCATCGTGTGGATCTCAAAAATACCTGTTCCCGAGGTTCGTAGAGCCTGCCGCAGAACGGTGTCCACCACCCCGCCGTGACACACCACCAAGGCGGTTCCTGCCCCCACATCATCAATGAGATTTCGCACTGCCGATCCGATTCGGGTTTGGAATTCAGCAATGGTCTCTCCGCCGGGAAAGGTCACACCGTAGGGATCATTCTCCCAGTCCGGATCTCCGAACTCACGCGTGAACTGCTCATAGGTCAGTCCGTCACAGTGTGGCCCAGGGTCATGTTCCCCGAACTCGGGGCGAATCTCAATTGCAGACGAGTCGAATGCACTAGCCACTATCTCGGCCGTTTCCTGAGCTCTCGGGTAAGCACTGCTGATCAACAAGTCTGGTTCAAACTCTCGAAATGACGACCAACGTTGACGCAAATGATCGGCTTGCCGTCGACCAAGATCCGACAGGCCCCGACAGGAACGAGGACCGCCAACCACCCGATCGACGGTCACCTTTGACTCTCCGTGTCGCACCAGGATGAGACGAGTCATAACGTCTTGCCAAACATCACACCAACTTTTCGACGAAGGCCTCGAGTTGGCGCATGTTGCGACATTCAAAGGTCCCAAGAACATAGTGACGCGAGAAAACACCGTAGTCGTCCAGAGCCGCTTTTCGACGCGAGTCTTCGTCCAATACGGAAGAATCCTTCGTCGAAGCAACACTCCCCCACACAGGCGCGAGGAACAAACCGAGCAGAACGCTGCAAATAAGTTGGGAGCGCTTTCGGCCGCGCAACGCCATTTCAACATCCTTGTGAATCTTGTGAACAAGCAGGCTAAAACTTAGCTTATTTACCAATGGCAGGCAAATCGCGCGGTGCCGCCAGGGACCCGGGCGCGCATTTCGCCTCGGTTCCCTTGATCGGAAGGGGCCGTGGCGAAAGGAACGGTCTGGGACGCTCATAGGGCTTTAAGGGTTCGACGACCTCGATGAGTTGGCCGGAGCAGTCGTAAAAGCAGGCGGAAGCGAATTTCAGCTTCAGGCGAAAATTCACTCCGCGATGCGTTTCTGGAATCAGTGCCTTCAGAGAAGACTCCGAATTCTCCAGGAAGAACCGAATTTCGCTATTCGAGCCGCGCTCGATGAGTATCACCTCTTTTGTTTGTCCGCCATGCAAGCGTGACTTGATCTGGGTGTAATAGCCCTCGACTTCATAGGTGCCGCACTCTGAAATCAACGCTCCG
>JBJOFA010000193.1:0-5286 GCA_046049015.1 Actinomycetota bacterium
CAGTCATCTTGTTAGCCCCGGATCTGAAAGAAGAGTTGCCGATCCTTTATCTCCGTTTACGAGATGCCGCGGCGAAGAAGCGTTCATCACTGATCGAGTTCACGCCACGCCTCACTGGATTGACGGATTACGCCTGGAAGTCCGTCGGCGCGGAACCCGGAACTTTGCCCGCGGTAGTTGCCTCTACCTTGGCCCAATCCGATGTGGCTCAACGAGTGGCCAAGGGATCGGTAGTGGTTTTGGTCGGTCGCGCCAATTTGGCCGAACAAGATGTTTTCACCATGGCGGCTCTTGATCAGATCATGGCTGCCATTCCTGGTGCCACGGTGTTACCGGTTTTACGACGCGGCAATGTGCGCGGTGCGGCACAAGCGGGGCTTTCCGGTTCATCCACCGTGGACATCTTGCAGCGAGCGGCAGCTGGCAAGGTGAACTGTCTGATTCTTTTGGGCTCTGATCCTTTGTCCGATATTGCTGACTCTTCGTTGGTTCGACGAGCTATGGCCAGTGTCAATCACCTCATTGCGGTGGACACTGTGTTGCATGCTTCGGCCCAAGATGCCTCCATTGTTTTTCCGGCTTCAGCCTTCGCCGAAAAAGATGGCACCACGACAAACGTTGAAGGGCGCGTGACCGCGCTCGGTCGCAAAGTGACCACTCGGGGTACGGCTCGGCCGGACTGGATGGTGGCAGTTGAACTGGCTGATGCTTTGAACATTGATCTCGGAATGGGATCAGTGAGCGAAGTTCATGATCAGTTGATTCGTACCGTGCCGGCTTTTGCTCCAGCGACCCGGGCAGCC
This sequence comes from Actinomycetota bacterium, assembly GCA_046049015.1. Lineage (GTDB taxonomy): Bacteria > Actinomycetota > Acidimicrobiia > Acidimicrobiales > Ilumatobacteraceae > Casp-actino8. Next base: position 804 of record JBJOFA010000193.1, read on the forward strand.
CTTGCCGCAGATCCCGATGGGGTAGTGATGGCGCCTACCCACCAGGATCGATCGCCAGTTTCGGCGCCAACAGTTCCCGAGCGCTCGGGATTCGGTTATCGCTTGGTGGTGAGTCGGACTCTGTACGACAACGGACACGTGGTGGCCCAGTCACCCTCATTGGCTCCGTTGGCCGTACCTGCTGCTATCCACATGCATCCACTTGATCTGGCCCGTCTTGGTGCTACAGATGGAGCCCATGTCAAAGTGTCTTCCAGTCGGACGTCCATCGTGATATCCGTACGTTCCGATGAGCGAGTACTGCGGGGAACGGTTTGGGCGGCGTGGAATCACAGTGGACCCAATATTGGTGAATTGATTGACTCATCGCAGTTGGTTACCGAAGTTTCGGTGGAGAACCTGTGATGTCTCTTCTGGCGCTTGACCCATTAGCTATCGGGGATCTGTTGTGGACCCCGTTGCTGATTATTTTGCTCAAGGTTGTGGCCATTTTTGCCATTGGCTTAGTAGTCACCATGTTCATGGTCTGGTTCGAGCGCAAAGCCATCGCCGGTATGCAAAACCGAATTGGACCAAATAAAGCTGGTCCTTGGGGCTTGTTGCAAACACTGGCCGACGGCATCAAGTTGTTCTTCAAAGAAGATCTCATTCCGGAGCGGGCGGACCGCTTCGTTTTTAAGTTGGCTCCGTTCTTGGCTTTTGTTCCCGCCTTTTTGGTGTGGTCAGTCATTCCCCTCGGCGGGGATTACAGCGACGGCAAGGATGGAACAGTTACCTGGTTTGGTGAAGTCACGCGAGTGCAATTGGCCGATCCTCCGGTGGGTGTCCTATTGGTCTTGGCCTTATCTTCGATTGCGGTCTACGGCATCATGTTGGCCGGATGGTCGAGTGGGTCGAAGTATCCCTTGTTGGGTTCGGTTCGAGCCTCGGCTCAGATGGTGTCTTATGAGGCCGCACTCGGTTTGAGTCTGGCCACGGTTTTGTTGATGGCCGGCACTTTGTCGACGAGTGGCATCGTGGCCAATCAGGATGTCTTTCTTGATTGGCATGTGATCTCAACTGGTTTGGTGCCCTTTGTGATTTTCTTGCTGGCCGCCACTGCCGAATTGAATCGCCCTCCCTTTGACCTAGTTGAAGCCGAACAAGAATTGGTGGGTGGCTTCAACACCGAATACTCCAGTATCCGCTTCGGCTTGTTCTTCTTGGCTGAGTTCATGAATACCGTGACCATGAGCGGCATCATCGTCACCATGTTCTTTGGCGGACCCCAGGGTCTCTTCGATATTCCGATTATTCCGGGAGCAATTGAAGGAACGATTTGGCTCATCGCCAAGATCTTGCTCTTTTTATACATCTATGTTTGGTTCCGAGCCACCCTGCCCCGTTTCCGATACGACCAGTTGATGGATCTGGGTTGGAAAATTCTTATCCCAGCGGCTCTGGGCTGGTTCATGTTGATGGCGGTATTCCAATTGGGTCGTAACGAAGGTTGGAACGGAGCCCTGGTCGGCATAGTGGCCGGAGTTGTCATTCTTGGCTGTGTGATTCTTATGTCGGCAGCCGTCTCGGTGAGTCGAACCAACCGTGAAAACGAAGGGGCGATGTTCTGATGGGCTACTTGGGAGGATTTCTCGTCACCCTTCGTCAGGTTGGGCGCCGTAACAAGGTCACCTTGGAATACTCCGGTGGTCGCGAACTCAAGCGCGGTCGTCCTCAACGCGATGAGAAACAAGTCAAGCCTGATCGTCTTCATGGTCGCCATGTCCTGAATCGCTACGAAGACGGTATGGAAAAGTGCATCGGTTGCGAGTTGTGTGCCGGTGTGTGCCCCGCCAAGTGCATTTACGTCCGGGGGGCCGACAACGATCCCGACAATCCAACGTCGCCAGGGGAGCGTTTTGGTTTCGTCTATGAGATCAACTACCTCCGCTGTATTCACTGCGATCTCTGCGTTGAGGCCTGCCCGACAGAAGCCATCACCGAAACGAAGTTGTTCGAGTTTTCCTTTACCAATCGACAAGACGCCATTTACACCAAGTCTGAATTGGTTGTTGATGATCAGGGCAAACCACAGCAGCTTCCCTGGGAGGACTGGCGCAAGGGTGAAGATGAGCACACCTCTGGTTGGGTGCGCGCTACGGCACCCTCGGGTGATGCCACCTTTGAAGGTGTCGTGGGGTGGAGTGGCGAATTGGGCTACGGAGTTCGCAAACCAGAACCCGCTCAAGACCAGCGCGACGCGGAATCAGATAGTTCGAATCCGAAGGTAATTGGCTAATGATGGAATTCGTAGTCTTCGTCTTGGCTGCGGCCATGATCTTGGTGGGTGCGGTCGGAGTGATCTTTCGCAGCCATCCTGTGCATGCAGCCTTAAGTCTTATCTTGACGTTGTTCGGAGTGGCAGTTCTGTTTGTTGCTCAAGAGGCGCATTACCTGGCCGTGGTTCAAGTCATTGTGTACGCCGGAGCCATCGTGGTTCTCTTCCTTTTCGTGATCATGCTCTTGGGTGTTGATCGCACCGAGGACATCAGTGTTGAACCGTTCAAGATTCAGCGGCCGTTGGCTTTGGTGGTCGGCTTTGGAGTGGTAGGTCTCATCGTGGCCTCGGTAGTGGCTTCGCGAAACACGGTTGCTGAACGCGGCGCAGGAATTCTTGAAGCCGATGCCACGGGTGATAACGACTCGAATATTCGACAACTGGCCCGCAGCATCTTTGGCGATTACGTGGTGGCCTTTGAAATCACCTCGATTCTGTTAGTTGTTGCGGTGGTGGGAACAGTGATGCTCACCCGGCGCATCAAGTCCAATGCTCAGGAGGTCCAGTCGTGAATGGCTTCGCTTCACACGGGCTCGCTTCAAATGGCGTGATAGCAGCCTTGGTTCCGACAACCACTTGGTACTTGGTCTTGGCCGCAGTTCTTTTCGGTATCGGAGCCGTCGGTGTCTTGGTGCGCCGCAATCCATTGGTCATGTTCATGTGTATTGAGCTGATGTTGAATGCGGTCAATTTGAGTTTCGTGGCCTTGGCTAAGAAGTTGGGAGATATTGGCGGACAGACCACGGTGTTTTTTGTGATGGTCGTAGCCGCGGCTGAAGTCGTGGTGGGTCTCGGCATCATCGTTTCCATCATGCGGCGTCGCCCAGGTGCCACTGTTGAAGGGTTAGGAATAGTTGTGCTTGATCTCATCTGGTTAATTCCTGCCCTGCCGCTAGCGGGATTCTTCGTCATTCTGATTTTCGGACGAATCCTGGGTGAACCCAAGGCCGGCATCGTGGCCACGGCCATGACCGCTCTTTCCTTTGCGGTAACCGCTGGAGTGTTTTTTGATCTCCTGTCGCGAGATTCTGAAGAACGTCATCACGTCTTCACCGCGTTCTCGTGGGTGCCGGTGGGCTCGTTACAAGTTGATTTGGCCTTCTTGGCCGATCCGTTGAGCATCACCATGGCTCTCTTCGTCACGGGTATTGGCACACTCATCCATCTCTACAGCATTGGTTACATGCACGGAGATCCCAAGTTCTCGAAGTTCTTCCTTTATCTCAACCTCTTCGTCTTTTCCATGCTGATGCTGGTGATGGGTGAGAACCTTTTGGTGACCTTCCTCGGCTGGGAAGGTGTCGGCACCTGCTCTTACTTCTTGATCTCGTTCTGGCACACCCGAGAAAGCGCCGCCACCGCCGGCAAAAAAGCATTCGTCACCAACCGGGTTGGCGACTGGGGCGTCATGATGGCCATGTTCTTGGCCTTCGGTGCGGTGGGAACTCTTAGCTATGAAGGCATTAATCATGCCGCTGAAGATGGCGCACTCTCAGCGGTAACCGCTACGGCGATTGCTCTCATGCTTTTCATTGGAGCTGCCGGCAAGAGTGCCCAATTGCCGCTGTACATCTGGTTGCCCGACGCCATGGAAGGGCCTACACCAGTGTCGGCACTGATTCACGCGGCCACCATGGTTACCGCCGGCGTCTTCCTCATGACTCGTATCAATCCAGTTATCGAAGTGGCTTTTGATTGGGCGCCAACTCTCATTGCCATTGTCGGTGTCGCCACAGCTCTGTTTGCCGCCACAATTGCCATCGCCCAAACCGACATCAAAAAGGTGTTGGCCTATTCGACGGTCAGCCAATTGGGTTTTATGTTCTTGGCTATCGGCTCGGGGGCTTACGTGGCGGCCATCTTCCATATGGTGACTCACGCCTTTTTCAAAGCCCTGCTGTTCTTGGGTTCGGGTTCAGTCATCCACGGGATGCATCACGAACAAGACATGCGCAAAATGGGAGCGCTGCGATTTTTGATGCCGGTTACGGCCATGACTTTCATCGTCGGCTGGTTGGCAATTGCCGGCGTTCCACCCTTTGCTGGTTTTTGGAGTAAGGACGAAATTCTGCTCTACGCCTTTGCCAAGAGTCCGATCCTCTATGTCGTGGGTTTGATCACGGCACTATTGACGGCGTATTACATGACTCGCCAAGTGATCATGGT
>JBJOFA010000194.1:0-3929 GCA_046049015.1 Actinomycetota bacterium
GCCGTCGCCATCCGCGTCACGAGTTCAGCAGTTACTTTCAAACGGCTCGCGCCTTTTTGATTGGGCAGTTCACCCGCCAAAGGCACCAGTCAGATCTGACAAGTCGCCGAAGCGCAATACCAGTCCGGGAAGTATGCCCAAGACCAAGGTGGCTGCGGTTGTGATGGTCATAGCCGCCACCAACGAACTCGGAGTGCGAGTGGCTCGCGTTTCACCGTGTGGTGTTGGCTTCATCCACACTTCACGCATGATGTTGCCGTAGTAACCAAAGGCGATAACCGAGTTGACCGCGCCGATAACGGCTATGCCATAAGCCCAACCGTTTCCGGCGTCCAGTACGGCCCGAAAAGCAGCGAACTTGGCAATCCAACCTCCAAGGGGCGGGATGCCGGCCAGTGACGCCAAGAAGATCGTCAACAAAACACCGAGACCGGGAGCATAGGAAAACAGCCCGCCGAAACTGCTGATTTCGCCGCTGCGCGTGGTGCGCGTGACCGCAATGACTACTGCAAACATGCCGAGGTTCATCGCGGCGTACACCAAGAGATACGTCACCACGGCTTGTAAGGCCGGACCGGCGGCATCACCGGTGCCCGCAACCGCCAAAGGCATGATGATGAAACCACCTTGGCTGATGGAGGAGTAAGCCAACATACGCACGATGTTGGACTGACGCAGAGCCAACAAGTTGCCCACGGTCATGGTGAGCGCAGCCAGCACCCACAACAAGGGCTGCCAGACATCTTGAGCTTGGGGGAAGCCCACATAGATGAGAGTCACCAAGGCCACGAAACCAGCAGCTTTGCTGGCCACCGACAAAAAGGCGGTAACGGGAATCGGGGCACCTTCATAGGTATCAGGAGCCCAAGTGTGAAAGGGAACAGCAGAGACCTTGAAGGCAAAGCCAATGAGAACGAAGGCCACGGCTAACACTTCGACCCCACCAAGTTCACCTGCTCCCGTGAGTTGTTCGCCAATGCCGGTGAGCAAGGTCGTGCCCGTCACGCCATAGAGCAGGCTCATGCCGTAAAGCATGACGGCCGAGGCAAAGACCCCCAGCAGGTAGTACTTCACGCCGGCTTCATTGCTCTTGCGATCCCGTTTGCGCCAGGTAGCCAACATGTACGCCGGAATACTCAACATTTCCAAGGACACAAAGATGCTCACCAGATCTCGACTGGAAGCCATCAAGACCATGCCGGTCAGCGAGGTGAGAAAGAGCGTGTAGTACTCACCTTGGTAATAGTCACCCTCTTCGACGTGATTCTGAGAAAGCAACACCACGACATAGCCGGCAATCAAGAAAAGAGCCTTCATGGCCAAAGCAAACTCATCGATGACATACCGACCATCAAAGAGCGAACGAACTGGCTCATCGGCTACCGCCAGAGTCAGCACTGGAATCAATGCACCAAGGAGTACGAATCCCGTCAGTGAAGAGGTCAGCCACTTCTTCGATTCACTTGTAAACAAGTCGACCAGAATGATCAAGCAGATACCGCCGGCCAACACAATCTCGGGCGCGAGTGCGTGGTAGTCGATAGTTGGCGCCTGCCATGATTTTGCAACGAGGGGGGTCGAAGCGAGAAGGGTTGAGAGCACGGATCAGCCTCCGAATGCCTTCAGAGTCACCTGAACTGCCGGATCAATAATCTTGAACAGCAATTGCGGATACACACCGAAAACCACAATGGCGATGAGGAACGGTGTCCAGGCGATCCACTCAAAAATGTTCACATCATGCAGATCAGAATCGTGATCGTCATCGTGACTGTGATCTCCGTGACCGTGATCTCCGTGACTGGACGTGGCGAACTCGGGCTTGGGCTCACCAAAGGCCGTTCGCTGGAACATCCAAAGCAAGTAAGCCGCAGCAAAAACCGTGCCGAGAGCCGCTACGACCATGTAGGTCCTAAAGACAGTTTCGGAAAGACCTTCTGCTGGCGAGTAGGCCGACAAGATGGCCGGGAACTCACCCCAGAAACCGGCAAGTCCGGGCAGCCCGAGCGAGGCCATAGCACTGAATCCGAGAATCCAGCCGAGTTTGGGCATTTGCTTGAGCATGCCACCGAGTCGATTGATTTCCAGAGTGTGATACCGCTCTTTCACACTGCCGGCAACAAAGAACAACATGCCGGTGATCAAACCGTGGGCCACCATGCCAAAGATGGCGGCGTTGAATCCCATGGGCGTCAAGGTGGAAATACCAAGCATGACGAATCCCATGTGGGCCACCGATGAAAAGGCAATGAGCCGTTTCATATCGGTCTGAGCCAGACAACCAAGCGCTCCGTAAATGATGCCGATGACGGCTAGCAAGCCAATCCAAGGAGCCCACTCCTTAGCTGCTGTGGGCAGGATGGGAATGGCAATCCGCACGAAACCGTATGTTCCAAGTTTCAGCAAGATGGCGGCCAGAATCACCGAACCCTGAGTTGGTGCTTGGGTGTGGGCATCGGGCAACCAAGTATGGAAGGGGAACATTGGCACCTTGACGGCAAAGCCAATGAACATGCCACCAAAAATCCAGATCTGCGCCGAGCGCCCGAGTAATCCCCCGTATTCGGCAAGTTGCGGAATGGAGAACGAAGCCTCGACTCCATCGGGCAGTGTGCCGCGCACTTGGAAGAACAGGGCAATGAAGGCCACCAACATGAGAGCCGAACCGAACATGGTGTACAGGAAGAATTTGAGCGAGGCGTACTGACGCTGCTCACCACCCCATACTCCGATCATGAAGTACATCGGCAGAAGTACCAATTCGAAAAAGACGAAGAAGAGAATTAGGTCCTGGGCGACAAAGGTTCCTGCCATACCTGTCTGCAGGATGAGCATCAAGATGAGGAAAGCCTTGGGATTTCCCGGGGACGGGATGTGATTCCAGGAGTAGACCATCACCAGCAGGGTGACCACCATGGACAAGATGTAGAGCGGGAGGCTCATACCGTCGAGACCGATGGTGTAGTTCGAGGAGATCACCTTGATCCACTCGGTCTCGGCAAAGAATTGCAGAGTTCCGGCTTGATCGAAGTCGAACTTGGTCACCGTATAGATGCCCACGACAAGAGTGGCAATGGCGGTAATCAATGCCACAAACTTGTGCAGTTCCTCTTCGGCCTTGGGGATGAACAACATCACCAGCACGCCGACAAGCGGTAAGAAGGTGCCCACACTGAGCAGCCAATTTTGATCGCGGAGTACGTCCATGCCGTCTATTCCCCTCAGGTATTGATAATGACGAGTATGAGAGCGCCGATGGCTGCCGAGGCAAACAGCAACGCTCCGTATTGATTGATCTTGCCCGATTGCACGGGTCGCAACGCTCCGCCCGTACCTCGAGCCGCAGCGCCCGAGCCATTCACTGCACCATCCACAACGCGCTGATCCACATTGCGATAAACCCAGCCCGCAACGGCCCGAGCTACACGACCAGTGGTATTGACTGTGGCGTCGAGAACGTTTTGATTTATCCAGTAGGCAGCCCGGGCGATGGGATATGCCACGGCTCGAACAATGAAGCGCTCATAGAGAACATCCAAGTAGTACTTATTCCAAAGGAACTTGTACCCGCCGCGCAAAACAACGTTGCGTTGCGTCAGGCCCACCAGACGTCGAGAGCGTCGACCATAGAGTTGCACACTGAAAATCCAGCTGGATATCAAACCGGCCGCCACAATGGCCAAAGACAAAAGACCTTTCGACCACTTGAATTTGGCGTGGCTGACCGTTGGGAAATAGCAGGCGGTGCCAGGCTCGGGCGACGAAATCGCACAACCTTCCGTCGCTTTTTCCTCCGCACGAACCAGGCCAGCCTGAACATTTCCAGCCTGGACATTTACGGTCTGAACATTATTGATCGTGTTAATGACCACACTTTGTCCTGGACCACTGGGCAGAACGGCATCGACAACGACGTATTCACTGCTTGG
>JBJOFA010000195.1:0-3917 GCA_046049015.1 Actinomycetota bacterium
CCGGAGTCTTGGTGAAGACTCCGAGTTCGGACTGCTGGTGATTGGCATTGAGTGCCCGCATGCCGCCTACAAGGACGGTCATTTCAGGGGCACTCAAGGTGAGGAGGTTGGCCTTTTCCAAGAGCAACTGCTCGGTAGTGGCGATGTGTCCCGGCATGACGAAGTTGCGGAATCCGTCAAAGGTGGGCTCGAGTACGCCGAAGGACTCGACATCAGTTTGCTCGGCAGTGGCATCGGTGCGGCCCGGAGTGAAGGGAACCTCAACGGATACTCCAGCATCCTTGGCGGCCTTTTCCACTGCGGCACAGCCGCCGAGCACGATGAGATCGGCAAGAGAGATCTTCTTCTTGCCATCGTTGAAGTCCTTCTGGATTCGCTCCAACACATCGAGCACCTTGGTGATCTCTGCGGGGTTGTTGACTTCCCAATTCTTCTGTGGGGCCAAACGAATACGAGCGCCATTGGCACCGCCTCGCTTGTCAGTTCCACGGAAGGTGGATGCCGAAGCCCAGGCTGTGCGAACAAGTTCAGACACAGTCAGTCCCGAAGAAAGTACCTTGGCCTTCAACTTGTCGATGTCTTTGCCGTTGACCAACTTGTGATCGACTGCGGGAACTGGGTCCTGCCAGATGAGTGTTTCCGATGGCACGAGCGAGCCGAGGTAGCGATTCTTCGGACCCATATCTCGGTGCGTCAGTTTGAACCAGGCACGGGCGAAAGCATCAGCAAACTCATCGGGATTCTCGTAGAAACGCTTCGAAATCTTGGCGTACTCCGGATCCATCTTCAGAGCCATGTCGGCAGTGGTCATAATCGGCGCATGACGCTTTGAAGAATCGTGGGCGTCAGGTACTGCATCGGCCAGAGCACCACCCTTGGGGATCCATTGCTGGGCCCCTGCTGGGCTTCGAGTCAATTCCCACTCATTTTCGAGCAACAACTTGAAGTAGTCATTGTCCCACTGCGTGGGGTTTCTGGTCCAAGCACCTTCGATACCGCTGGTAATTGTGGCCACGCCGTGACCTTCACCCATGGTGTTGGCCCAGCCAAAGCCCATGGCCTGGATTGGAGCGCCTTCTGGTTCGCGGCCGACGTATTGATTCGGGTCGCCCGCGCCATGTGCCTTACCAAAGGTGTGTCCACCAGCGGTGAGGGCCACAGTTTCTTCGTCGTTCATGGCCATACGGGCAAAGGTCTCACGAATATCACGGGCTGACAACAGTGGATCAGGATTGCCATTGGGGCCTTCCGGGTTCACGTAAATGAGGCCCATCTGTACCGCGGCCAGCGGGTTGTCCAGTTCGCGATCACCCTTATAGCGATTGTCGCCGAGCCAGGTGTTCTCGCTACCCCAGTAAGTCTCATCGGGCTCGTAGACGTCAGCTCGTCCACCGCCGAAGCCAAAGGTCTTGAAGCCCATGGATTCCATGGCGGCATTGCCGGCCAATACAAACAAGTCGGCCCACGAGAGCTTCTTGCCGTACTTCTGCTTCACTGGCCACAGCAAACGGCGCGCCTTGTCAAGGTTGCCGTTGTCGGGCCAGCTGTTCTGGGGAGCGAAACGGTGCATGCCGGTTCCGGCGCCACCGCGACCGTCTTGGATGCGGTAGGTGCCAGCAGCGTGCCAGGTCATACGAACCATGAATGGTCCGTAATGGCCATAGTCAGCGGGCCACCAGTCCTGCGAGTCGGTCATCAGGGCTTTGAGATCGGCCATGACCGCTTTCAGATCCAAGGTTTTGAATTCCTTGGCATAGTCGAAGTCATCGTCCATTGGATCGCCGACTTTGGGATTGTTATGCAGAACATTGATATTCAGCTGGTTCGGCCACCAGTCAATGTTCCCGGTTCCCATGTCATGGGTAGTCAGGGCCCCAGTTACGGGACACTTTGCTTCGTTACTCATTGCTTCTCCTTGTTCTGTACTGGATTGATAGATGGTTGGATTTCTAGGTAGGACACAAAAACTCAGGTACTGGCCAATGACGGTGTGGTGCTTCGGCAGTCGGGGCATCGACCCCAATAGGCCACTTCAGCCTCATCAATATCGAAACCATTGTCGTCAGAAGCTTCAAGGCAGGGCCGGTACCCGACAGCGCAATCCACATCGACGACTCGCGCACATTCTCGGCAGATCAGGTGATGGTGGTTATCGCCGACGCGACTCTCAAAAAGGGCTGGAGATCCAATGGGTTGGATACGTCGGACACAACCCTTTTCAACCAGCAGTGCGAGAGCGTCGTAGACCGACTGGCGAGAAATGGTGCCAATTTCGTCTCGAGCTGCATCGTTGATGATGTCGGCGGTGCCGTGAGGATGGTCGGCGACCGCTTTCATCACCGCCAGCCGCTGGGGGGTGACGTAAACCCCTAGATGACGAAGAGTGGCAGTGAAATCAGTGGTCACGGGATTACTTTAGCCAAGACTTTGTACTTATTCCAAATTTTGAACATTAAAAAACTATCGGATCAGTTTCAGACCGCTTGCGCTATGAAGCGTCAACCTGAGTTGACAGTCCCGTCTTCATTGGTGAAACCGCAGACCTCGGTGCTGTAGCGATCAAGAGTTTCACTGGCCGCCACAATCTTTTTGTCCGTCAGGAGTTCAAAGAAACCTGACATGGCTTCGGGATCATTTTCATCAATATTGGCCAATTCTTCGAACGCTGGCTGCAGCACTTTGAGTGCTTCGCGAACGTCGGTATTCGGCGCTTTCTCAACAAGATCACGCAAGATGTCCACGGCACCACCGATGTCGTTGGTGGGCTCCGCAGATTCCAAACGCTCAATTTCCTGACAAAATTCGGCATCACTCATTGTTTGCGAATCTGCAGAGGAGCCACACGCAGTCAAATAGGTCAGCGATCCAATGGCAATCATGAGTCGGAATTGTTGAAGTTTCACGCTTCTCCTAGGGGTTGTGAGTCGAGGTTCGTATTTCAGGACGTTGTAATTCGGTAATCGGTGACTTGAGTGTCATCCACGCCGAGATCGGTGAAGTTGTCATAGGCCCGAGCGGCCATGAACTCTCTCCAGCCGAACGGTCGATAACGAGGATTGCCCTCGCAAAGTTCCGCAACCGGTTCCACAATTGTTTCTCTTCCAGGATTAGAGAAATACGGAATGCTGAAGCGACGTTGACGAGTCATCGGTATGACCCGGTGTACTGCGGCTCGATAGCGGTCATTGGTCCAAGCTTGCATGCAGTCGCCAAGGTTGACCACGATGGTTCCTTCGCACGGCGGGACATCAATCCAGCCGTGATCTAAAGACTCGGTCTGAAGTCCTCCGGTGTTGTCTTGAAGGAGCAACGTAATTGTTCCAGGGTCGGTGTGATAACCGAGCGCGGTCTCTCCAAGATCAGCAAGGCCCTGACGCTCCTCGGCCGGCACGGGATCTCCAACGGTGTAGTGGTTGAGACGAATGGTGCTGGATTGGCGGCTGCTCACAATATGAGACCGACCAGTTGGAGAAAGATCTAGTGCATCATGGATGAGTCCGAGAGTGCGGTCGGTGAGAACTGAAAGAGCATCGAATAGCTCCGTCATTGTGTCTCGGAATCCTGGTAGTTCAGACGGCCAGCGGTTTCGGGCATTTTGAGTGGGATGTGAGGGGTCGATGAAGTCGAAAACTTCTTTGTGGTCACGTTTACGTTTGGTGAGTTCACGATCAAAAAAGCCGAAGGGGTTTTCGGCATCGCGGGTGATGGCCAAGCGGATAGATCGGTCAGCATCAAAAAAGCGAGCAGTTTCGGCCCAGGTGCGGTTGATGAGATGGTCTAAGCCGTGGCCCGCTAACAAGAAAAAACCATGGTCGCGACAGGCTCGATCCAGGTCGGCGAGTGACGTCGTGGTTGGTTGGGAAATATCGACGATCGGCACGAGATCCATAACCGGAGCGTACTGCTAGTTCGCCTGT
>JBJOFA010000196.1:0-3896 GCA_046049015.1 Actinomycetota bacterium
CGTACCAAGCAAGGCCAAGACTTCCCCGCGGCGCACCTCAAAGTTGACGTCGAAGAGCACCTGCAAATTGCCGTAGCTGACATCAACATTGCGCACTTGAAGAACAGGTACATCACCGGGGTTGGAAGCCAAACGGGTGCGCTCTTCTTGCATCTCTCGCAACTCCGCCACAGTGCGAGCAATATCGGCACGCATGTAACGCGTGCCATAAATGATGAGAAGTCCACCAAGAAGTGCGGCCGGGGGCACGATGACGGTCAAAGCGGTGCGTTCACCGTGGGCATCAGAAAGTGCACCGGCGAGCAATCCGCCAAAGAAGCCGCCCATCAAAAAGATGTAAACGCCCACCATGGCAAAAGCCTGCGAGCGCATTTGGTACGGAATGATGGCCGAGATGGCAGGCCCGACTTGAGTGAAGGCCGCACCTTGGAAAGCTTGGCCAATGGCCACGAAGGCAATCATCACCGCAGCGTTTTCAAAACGCATGCCAATGGTGACAAAGAGTCCGTACCCGAGAATGCAAATACCCATCATGCGCAACGCAAGAGGTGGATCACGACGGATGAGACGCTCACCGACACGACCAGCAATAGGAATACCGATCAAAGCACCAGACCAGGTGATGGCGCCGATCCAACCGCGCTTGACGGCGCTGTATCCATACGTGTCTTCGAGCAACAAGTTGAAAGCACCCGGAACAGCAATCAGAGCAAATCCGAGCACACCAATACCAACAACGAGGTAATAGAAGGTGCGCACTTTTTTCAATCGTTGAAAGGCTGCCGACAAGCGCACTGGTGGTTCGGCAACACTGTCACTTAGTTGTACCCCGAGGACGGCTTCTTGTTCTTGACGGCCGCGAACCGGTTCAGGGAGACGCAATGACCACAAGACGCTCAGCCCGGCAGGAATGGTGAGCGCCAAGAAAACCAGACGCCAGTCCCCGGCGTCATCGCCAGCGGCTAAAACCACGCCACCGGCGAAAAGCGGTCCAAGGACTTGACCAATGGGTCGACCAAGTGCTTCGAGAGCAAAGATGCGAGTTCGCACGCCGAGGGGGTATTGGTCGGCAACCAAGGACGGTCCGATGGGGATGCGGGCCGAAGCACCAAAACCAGATCCGGCGCGCGCCACGCCCATCTGAAAAGCGTTGACCACGACTCCGGTTAGTGCAACAAAGGCCAACCAGGTTCCCGTGGCTGCGCTGATGACCCGAACCCGTGATCGACGATCGGCCAGCCAAGCAAAAGGAATAGTGGCCAGCACCAAGACCACGCCACCAAAACTCTGGAGTCCGAGCAAGACCGTGTCGGAAATATTGAGCGAATCTTGAATATCTGGCCCCAGAACCTGCAAGGCCACCCGGTCGAATTCTTCAAAAATGGTGAACAACAAAAGCACGATGGCGATGCCATATCCGCCCCTTTTGAAACCATCACCCAAGGTCATCGGACCAGCATCGGACCCTGGATACAGGTTTTCCTCGTCCCCATCTGAGTCACTGGCAACGTCCAGGCGGGCCTGCTCTTCGGCGACAATGGTGGCCGCCAGACGTGCGGCGGCGGACATCGACTCGTTTTCGGACCCTGCTACGTCCTTCGACACGTACCTTTCCCCCTTTGAAAGCCCCCCGGTACGACCAGAGTAGTTCGTTCAGAGTAGTCCAGGAATCTGACGGAGCGTCAGAAAGTCCAAAAATGTGCTACTTTCCGAGACGCCACGGGGATCCAAATGTCGATCCTGATGTCTGGCACTAGGAGGAGGAGTACACATAATGAAACACCGACCGAGAATTGCCCTAGCCGCTTTGGCCAGCGTCAGTTTGGTTCTGGCGGCTTGCGGAGGTGACGACGGAGGGTCAGATGCACCTGCAGATGACACGTCCGTAACTTCCGAAGCCCCAACTACCGACGCCACCGAAGAGCCCACTGCATCGGACATCGGCATCACCGCCGACACGATCCGCATCGCAGTGGCCGTGGCTGACCTGGAAGCCGTGCGCGCCGCCGGCATCTCTATTCCCGAAACCTTGACCACCGAGCATCTCGTTGATCGTTGGGGCGTCTTCATTGAGAAGTGGAACGCTGAAGGTGGCATCAATGGCCGTCAAATCGAATTGGTTCCCGTGGTTTGGGATCCATTGAATCCTGCATCGTTTGATGGATTATGTGCTGAAGTCACCGTGGACAATGAAGTGTTCATGTTGATCAACGGCACCGGTCTTTCTTCGATTGCTCGTCAATGTGTGTTGGATGCCGGAGTTCCCGTCGTTTACGGCGACGTGGTGGCCCAGGCTGAATTGGACACCGGTCTCATGGTCTCGTTGGCTCCGCCAGCAGAGGTTGTGGCCAAGGCCGGAGTTGAAGCTTGGATTGCCGAGGGATCCGTTCCCGCACCGGCCAAGCTCGGCATCGTTGCTAACAACACTCCTGCCATTCAAGCTGCGGGACAGAGCGCCAAAGACGCCTTGATTGCCGCTGGTTATGAAGTTGAAGTCATCGAGACCAACTCACTCGGTGGCGACAATGCCGCTACTACCCAAGAAGGTGCCGCTGCTGTTGGCGCCCTCAAGGCCAACGGCGCCGTTCATCTCTTCTTGACCACTCCATTCACCGAGAACACCGGTTTCTGGAACGCAGCTGCTGAAGCAGACATGCCTTTCACCATGTTGGATACCAACTCATCACAGTGCTCGGCTTTCGGGCTAAGCCGAGCTCCGGCACCCGCTGTGGGTAGCACCTGTGTGACGGCCTATGACCACTCCACCTCGGAAGGTCAGGGCATTCGTCCCGATACAGAATTTGAAGCTGAGTGCCGAGCATTCTTCGATGCCAGCTTTGAAACGTATTACGGTGGAAAGTCCAACTCTGGTGTTCCTGCGGGACAAAAGATCACCGATGCCAACGGCACCGTTCTGATCTCGGACTATGCACCGCAAGAGTGCACGATTGCCAACATCTTGTTCCAGGCATTGACCAATGCCGGCATCAACCCAACCCGAGCATCGTTCATCGAAGCGGTTCTTGGACTTGGCGAAGTGCCGTTGGCTCTGCAGGCCGGTGGAACTGGTTCATTCGGACCGGGTAAGGCTTACGCCGCTAGCCAGGTACACACCATTCGCATTGCCGCTGCCGATCCAACGGTGGCTCCTGATGCCAATGGCACCTACAACGGCTGCCCTGCCCCAGTGAACTGCGGCATCGTTATCGGCGAATGGCTACCCATTAGCTGATTAAGCCACAACTGCTATAGAGAGGGCCGTCCCATTGGGGCGGCCCTCTTTGCTTTACAGAGTTCGCCGCCGAGCAGCGTCAACGAGATGGGCCGCCGCCCTCAGAGCTCGAGTTCGGTCTCGCTGATTGAGAAGCGAATCTCCATAGTGGCTAGACGGTTTGAAATTAACAAGATCGCGCAAATGCCCGCCAAGAATCGCATCGACTCTGGCAAGGAGATCGGCAGCAGCGGTGTGATCTTTACCGGCGTAGCGCTCACCAATTGAGACGATGCACAAAGCATCACCAGCGGCAATCCCCGCAAGAACCGCAACACCAACTGCAACATTGATGGCAATCCCATCTTCGGTGGCGGCCAACTCAGCAACCTCTAAGTACTCCTCGGCAATACGACAGCGGCTCACCGCTTCGCTTCGCGTTCCCTGCCGAGTTTGCAACTTCCTCGGATTCATCACTGCGAGTTTCGACTGCTGAACTGAAGGTTGCTCACCATTGAATTCAACGACGCACCCAGCAACACGACGGAATCAGCTAACCACGAATGAACGATGGTCTCATTCCGGACGACAAGGTCACGTAGTTCGCTTTCATTGAAGACCAGGTATTCCAAGCGGTTTCCGGTCCAAGCAAAAGCATCTTCGGCAAGTTTGCGCATTGCTGCAA
>JBJOFA010000197.1:0-3895 GCA_046049015.1 Actinomycetota bacterium
CCAGCCCACGGTGGAGTCGGCCACCGTTTCCCAGTCAGAAAAGAAAACTCCCATTTTCGGGATAACTCTTTCCATCTCAGCCATGAACGAACCAATCGCCGCGATACCGACTTGGGGTCCGGCAAATGGATCGCAATAGATGGCGTCATCGGTGAAGAGATCAAGTAGTCGCGTATAGCGTTGATCATCCTCAACGGCGCCGAAGCGATCAATGATCTCAGTTGCTGAATTCATCAAAAAATCCTTTGCTACTCATCATCAAAATCATCATCTGAGTCATCGTCTAAATCATCGTCATCGAAATCTTCGTCTAAATCTTCATCGTCAGTTTGCTGATCAAACGAACTACGAGGGAAGGATGAGCCACAGGCTGGACACCAATAGTGCCTTTGATCCTGGGGTTCAAGTTGAGCACCGCCGCAGTACGGACAATTCTCGTCGAGGATTCGAGACCCTGAAGACATGAACCGACCGTAGTGCGTTCGAGAACAAGCAGCGAGACCCCATACGACCTGCCCGGCTGTCAGTCGGGCTTAATAGTGGAGACGATGGGAATCGAACCCACGACCCCCTGCTTGCAAAGCAGGTGCTCTGCCAACTGAGCTACGTCCCCTCATCGGCTGTTCCAGGCTAGCCGCCCGCGGTCCCAGGCGTTGGTGACTTAGCCGATCGAGTCGTGAGCCCGTCGACGCCAGACGTACTCTTACTTCCATGAGCAATCAGATGACTTCTCCGGCTGCCACTTCCAATACCCCTGGCGGTCGTCCCGAACGTCTGAAGTTCGGAACCTTCTTGGCCCCGCACCACCCAGTGGGCGAAAACCCCACCCTGCAATTCCAAAGTGATCTGGACTTTGCCGCCCATCTGGACCGTCTGGGCTTTGATGAGTTCTGGTGCGGAGAGCACCACTCCAGCGGCTGGGAAATGATCGCGTCACCGGAAATGTTCCTGGCCGCGGCTGGTCAGCGAACTCATTCCATCATGTTGGGCACCGGCGTCATGTCTTTGCCCTATCACCACCCTTTCAATGTGGCCCAACGGATGGTGCAACTTGACCACATGACCAAAGGCCGGGCCATGTTCGGAGCCGGGCCCGGAGCCTTGCCCAGTGACGCTTGGACTCTGGGTATTGACCCGTTGGTTCAGCGTGATCGCCAAGACGAGGCCATGGGCGTCATCTTGAGACTTTTGCGCGGCGAAGACCGGTTTTCTCATGAAAGCGACTGGTTCACCCTGCGCGACGCCCAACTTCAACTCCTGCCCGTTCAAGATCACATGCCGGTCGCTACCGCTTCCACGTTGTCTCCATCAGGTATGAAGTTGGCCGGAAAATATGGCTGCGGAGTGCTTTCCATTGCTTCTAACAGCACCGAAGGCTTAGCCGCTTTGCCAACGCAATGGTCCTTTGCTGAAGAGTCGGCCCTTGCGCACCGGCAAACTGTTGATCGAAAGAATTGGCGAGTCATGATGAGTTTCCATCTGGCCGAGACTCGCGAAGAAGCCCGCAATCAAGCTGTTGATGGATTGCAACGTTGGCATAACGAATACAACGTCTGGACCTTGGGCCGACCGGGAGCTACCCATGTCGAAAACAAATGGGAGCTCTTGGAGATGATTACTGCTGGTGGCACTGCAGTGGTAGGCACTCCCGATGATTTAGTGGCCGCCATCCGCAACCTTCAAGACATCACCGGTGGGTTTGGTGTGGTTCTCGGTTTCGCCCACGATTGGGCCAACCGGGAAAACACCTTACGTTCTTGGGATCTCGTGGCCCGTTATGTGATGCCTGAAATCAATCGCACCACGGCCCGGCAGCGCGATTCAATGAAATTCCTTAATGACAATCAGGCCACTTTGATGGCTGGTGCCGGAGCGGCCGTGATGCAAAAGATCATGGACGACGAACGAGCCTCCGCAGAGTTGATGACCATGATGCAAAACATGCAATCTGGAAAAGATGACCGTGCATCAACATTCCGTCCCGGTGGTGGAGTGCGCGAAGATCAACTTCCGGTCAATGACTGACTAGCAATAATCGCTAGTTAGTCATCGTCTTTTGTGGCTACCGCGTTGGGCGTCACATTCATTTTTGGTTCGTACTCGGCAACCTCGATGTCACGAGCTTCGATTCCCATGGTGGCCCGCAGGTCATCTCGACAATTTGAGCACGGTCCATAAAAACGACCGTCATGCATACTGTGACAGCGCGGGCACTCGCTGAGGGCGTCAGAGGTCATTGTTCGCATCCTGAGTCATGTCGTTTCCTTTTGCCGATCTACTCTTTCATTGTGCACGTTGACGTCATGACTACCCCACTTCCCCTGCGCCAAACTGGTGATCACGCCCGCCGAGCCCTGGCGGCCGGATTCTCGGGACTGCTCTTTACCGAGGCCGGTCGCACCGCTTATTTGAACGTTGGAGCTGCCGCCGTGGCTGCCCCAGGCTTGGATCTCTCCACCGGAGTGGCCGTGGCCTTCCCTCGAAGTCCTTTCATCACTGCGGCTACTGCTTGGGAGTTACAAGAAGCCTCTGAAGGACGTTTTCGACTTGGCCTTGGCACTCAAGTGAAAACCCATGTCGTGCGCCGATATGGGGTGGCCTTCGATCGACCGGGGCCGCGCCTACGAGATTATGTCTTGGCGGTCAAAGCCTGCTTCGCCGCCTTTCGCGGTGCGCCCTTGGAACATCATGGTGAGTTCTATGAATTGACTTTCATTTCTCCTCAATGGAGTCCGGGCTTGATCGCCTTTCCGGATCCCAAGGTTGATGTGGCTGCGGTGAATCCATGGATGCTGGCCATGGCCGGCGAGGTTGCTGATGGCGTACATGTCCATCCCATTGGTGAGCCGGGATACTTGTCTCGCCATGTCGTACCCCAAGTTGCTTTGGGTGCCAAGCGCACTGGACGAGCCGTTCGTGACATCGACTTGATAGTTCCAGTGATGACCATTGTCGGGGACACCGATGAAGAGCGCCACGCCGAGCGCGAACATCTGCGAGCCATGCTCAGTTTTTATGGCAGCACTCCGAACTATGCCTTCATCTGGGATGAGGCCGGCTTCGAGGGAACCACCTCGCGGATCCGAGAGAAGCAAAAAGTTGGAGACTTTGCCGGTATGGCCGCCCAGATCACCGATGACCACTTAGCGGTCTTCACCACCGAGGCCACCTGGGATTCACTGGCCGATGCTCTACTTGACCGCTATCAAGGCACCGCCTCGCGACTGGTTCTCTACAATGCCGGGCGAAATCCAGAACGCTTCGAGCGATACGGCCAAGTAGCCCGTGATATCACGACTCGGGATATCACAACCCGGGATATCACAACCCGGGCTGAGTAGATCTGGCGCTCCCAAATAAATCACACGGGTAGCCTGCCCCCATGGCCGGTGAATTGATCTACGCATTTCGCATCTCGCGGCTGCCGTTACTCGATGCCGGGGGGGCCAGTATCGGGCGACTGGAAGACATCGTGGTTGTTCCCGGCCACGGTGGCAGTGCCCCGCGAGTGGTCGGTTTCACCGCCCTCAGCCAGCGACGCAGGATCTTCGTCAATGCGGGACGCATCGCAGAGTTAGGGGTGGACGGGGCCCGACTGCGTTCTTGGGACGTCGATCTCCATCCCTTCAAACCTCGCTCTGGCGAACGGCTCTTGGGCCGAGACGTTATTGACCGTCGCGTGGCGGGTGAAGTGGTGAGCGACGTGGCCATGCGCGAACGAACAGACTCCACAACTGGCGGCTGGGAGGTAGCTCACGTTCGTTTGGCGCATCGCGCCGCCCTTGGTCGACGGCCAAGTCATCGTCTGGTCGATTGGCAAGAGGTAGCCCATCTCTTTGCCGCAGCCACCGAGATGGCCGCCGAAGCCGCTCGTTTGCACGATATGCATCCCACC
>JBJOFA010000198.1:0-6988 GCA_046049015.1 Actinomycetota bacterium
CGGTGGCCCGAATGACGGCTTCGGTATCACCATGTTGGGCAACACTTTGTTGCAGTGGGGAACCGAGGAACAAAAGAAGTACTACCTGCCAAGAATCTTGTCCAATGAGGATGTCTGGTGCCAGGGCTATAGCGAACCGAACGCCGGAAGCGACCTAGGTTCACTGGCCTTGCGGGCGCAGCTTGACGGCGACCAATGGATGTTGAACGGCCAAAAAATCTGGACCTCTGCTGGGCATTTGGCCGATCATATTTTCACCTTGGCCCGAACTGATGCTGATGCTCCGAAACACAAAGGCATCTCGTTCATGTTGGTTGACATGCGTCAACCAGGAATCGAAGTGCGTCCAATCCGGATGTTGAGCGGTGAAAGTGAGTTCAACGAGGTTTTCTATACCGATGCCGTTTGCCCCAAGAACAATATTGTCGGCGGATTGAACAATGGTTGGGCTGTGGCTATGACTCTGCTGGGTTATGAACGGGGTGAAGGGGCCGCTACGGTCCCGGTGCGCTTTCAAGCCGAACTTGACCGGCTCCTGCTCTTGGCGCGCCAATGCGGTGTTGACAGTGATCCCCGTATTCGCCAACGTTTGGCGCAGGCCTATTCAAAGGTTCAGATCATGCGCTTTCTCGGCTTGCGAACTTTGACCGGCTTCCTCGCTGGCAAGCATCCAGGTCCTGAGGGGGGAGTCTTTAAGCGATATTGGAGCGAGTTTCATCAGGAAGTCACCGAACTGTCTTTGCATATTTGGGGTGCGGCGGCCATGTGTCCCGAAGGCCGCCTTCCCATCAATGCTTTTCAGCCTGACGATGCCAGCGCGCCAAATACGACTGGAAGTTGGGTCGGCACATTTTTGAATGCCCGAGCCGGAACGATTTATGCCGGATCATCGCAAATCCAATCCAACATCATCGGCGAAATGGTGTTAGGGCTACCAAAGGAGCCTCGCTAGGCCATGTCCAAAGGTTTCAGGGCTACGGTTCGAATTTTGGGCTTAGTGCTGATGCGGCCCTTCTTGTGGCCAGTTGCCATTCGGACTGTGGTTGCTTTAGCCAGTCGGGGCTGGTGGCGAAGGAAACCGTTTATGCCTCTGCCGCCTGGCGATTATCTTGCTTTCCGGCTGCAAACGCAATACGGGGGAGCGGGAACGAGCACGCCGGAGCCCAATGATGTGCTGAAATATCTCCAGTGGTTACGAAAATGGGCATGAACTCAGGAGGCGGTTAAGCACGCCATGCGTAGTTCTCTTGTGCTGAATGCTTCTTTCGAGCCTTTGAGCGTGGTTTCAGCGCGACGAGCGGCCTGTTTGGTCCTTGAAGAAAAGGCCGAAGTTGTTGAAGACGATGGAACGATTCTGCGATCAGAGCGGCTGAGTCTGGTTAGCCCTTTAGTTATTCGTCTGCGCTACATGGTGAAGGTTCCGTACCACCGCAAAACGGCCCTTTCTCGCCGGGCAGTTTTCGCTCGTGATGAGCATCGTTGTCAATATTGCGGGGGTCTCGCCGATTCCATTGACCATGTCATGCCTCGATCACGTGGCGGATTGCATATTTGGGAAAACGTGGCAGCAGCTTGTCGTCGCTGCAATTTAGATAAACGTGATCGCACTCCCGATGAAGCGGGTATGCGATTGGCGCGAGCTCCACATGTGCCGCGAGAGCAGGCTTGGGTGACCGTTGCGGTAGGGAAGGTGCCCGAAGCTTGGAAACCTTATTTGGCCTATGCCTCGTGAGGTTGACCAGTGAGATCTGCAAGGATCGAGAGTCATGACCGTTGTCGAAGTTTTCCGTGACGGTCGGGCCGCGGAATTTCATGGGCTTGATTGGCCGGTCATTTCCGAACCGCATATCTGGCATTTTCTACCAAGACGTTCGGCATTGGTTCTCGGATCAACGCAAGATGAATCGCTCATCGATCTTGATATCTGCAAGGAACGAAACATTGACGTAGTTCGTCGGCGAAGTGGTGGTGGGGTAGTGCTTTTGCAGCCCGGTAACACCGTTTGGATTGATGTCGTACTTCCGAGCAACCATCGGCGATGGCAGGTGGATATCGGTAAGTCAGCCCAATGGGTAGGAGAGGTGTTCGCCGCCTCGTTGTCTGATCTGGGATGTGGACCGTTCGTGGTTCACTCCGGAGCCTTGCAGAGGTCCGTATGGTCGAACTTGGTGTGCTTTGCCGGACGCGGTTCGGGAGAAGTTTTCGATCAACAGGGATCAAAGGTCGTTGGAATCAGTCAGCGCCGAACTCGCCAGTGGGCTCGTTTTCAATGTGCAGTTTCAATCAATTGGGATCCCGTGACTCTGATTGATGTGTTGCGATCCCCACGACCCTCAGTGTCTGAGATTGCTCACGTGGGGAGTTCATTAAAGGTGAGCGGGGAACAAGTCAGTACTGCCGTCATCGAAGATCTGATCATCGCCATGGATGATGGACCTCGATGAGGCAGCACTAACTTCTTAATTCCGTTTAGCCGATGATTTCCGGAGGTGTGGTGACCTTGCACCGATCGATGGCTTTGGTGATCGGGTAGGGGTTCACTGCTGCTCCGCCACCCGGATGGTATTCAAAGTGCAAGTGCGGAGTTGTGGTGTTGCCGGTCGCTCCGATGTACCCAACAATTTCACCGGCGCGCACTACGGAGCCAACTTTGATGCCCTCGGCAAAAGCCGAAAAGTGGGCGTAATGGAAGTACGTGCCATCAGGTGCGGTCAGGCGCAGGGCGTTGCCACCGAGTGAGCCAGCTTGGTCAAAGAACTGCCGAGTGATGGTTCCAGCGACCACGGCGTACACCGGAGTGCCAGTTTTGGCAATGATGTCCACCCCTTCGTGGCGGCGACCACCAGATCGCGGTGCGCCCCAAGTGTCAGAGAAGAAGCAGGGTCCAAGTACCGGGAAGACTTGCATCGGGTTGCTCGAAGGTGGGGCATCAGGGGTTGTCGGCGGCGGGCTGTTGGGATCAACCTTGGCAGGGGGTGTGGCGCCGGGTATAAAACCAAGAAATAGAGCAGTTCGTAGATCAACCACTCCATTAGCGGGCAGACCTTGAGCTCGTTGGAAAGCAGTCACTGCTCCCTGGGTCACCGGACCAAAGGCGCCGTCAGCTCCTCCTTTGACGGGAATACCAAGGTTGATGAGTAGTTGCTGGAGGCTGGCCACGGCCGTGCTTTTCTCACCCAGTTTGGGCAAGGCAGGACCGACCGACCATCGGCCCCACCCCTGACCGCCACGCCAGCGGCGATGAGTGCACTTTGGAGAGCCTTGACGGCGTCTCCTTGTTGGCCGGCAGTGAGATAAGCACTGGCCGTAAACGAAATAGATGATGCCTGTCCGCTTTGCGGAGCAGTCGGGCTACCAGCCGCAGCAGTCACTGGTTTGGCGCCGGGAACAATGCCCAATGCAATGGCGGTGGGAAGGTCAACTGCCCCAGTAGCGGGGAGACCCCGACTCGACTGAAAAGCCTGGACTGCCGCCGCAGTGGCCGGGCCGAATATGCCATCCACGCCGCCGCGCACCGAAATAGCCGCATTTGTTAACGCCTGTTGAAGAACCTTGACCGGTTCGCCAGTCTGGCCGCGGGCCGGCAGTGCGGGAGCGCTCGCTAAGCCCAATAAGTGAGCCGTGGTCGGATCGACGTTGCCGGAGGCTTCTAGACCTCTTTGACCTTGGAAGGTTTTGAGAGCTGCCAGGGTCACTGGTCCGAAGTAACCATCGGCGCCGCCTCGCAGGGCAATGCCTTGGCTCATGAGAGCTTGCTGTACGAGCGTCACTGAGTTGCCACGATCGCCGAGACGAACCAAGGTCACGTAACCGGATCGCAGTAGAACACTGTGCCCCGGATTGGTTGCGGGGAAACGAGTTGAACTCGGAGCCGTTAATGCCGAGCTCGGAGCGGCCGGGACGATCGCCGCAGTCACCGCCAAGCTGAGAGCTATCGGAATCAAAAAACGACTCCGGGGGGACCCCAATCGCTGGACGGACTCAAGCGATGAATTGTCGGGGGTAGGTATTGAAGTCATAAGCACCTCCGGGTTTCGGCAGTTTTTCATCGTTCCTTGAGACATTTCTGGCAGTTGAGCTTCAAAAATCAGCAAACCACCTGCTCAAGGGAGTATTCCCAGTCATATTTCTTTGCTCCCGAGGGGATCTAGGGGAGAAATGTGGAGCAAAGTGGGGGAAAAAGGTTGACAAAGGGGTTTTTGAGGGGCAGAGTGGAGACCTGAGGAGGACGGGGAGGCAGAACCCGTCGCACCAGGCAGTTCGAGAGGCAGCGCAGTGGAAGGTTTCGTCGGTAGGTACGAGCGTCAGCTCGACCCCAAGGGTCGTGTTGCTTTGCCGTCGACCTTCCGCAACCGCCTAGAGCCCCGTTGCTATTTGACCTTGGGCTCCGACAAATGCATTGGCGTCGTTACCGCCGCAGTCTCGATGGAAATGGCTGAAGAGATGATGGCAGCAGTCAAACGGGGGGAAAAGACCCGCAGTGAATTGCGGGCCTTGGCCGTGAACATGGTCGAAGTTCAAGTCGATGCCCAGGGACGAATCACACTCGATGAAAATTTACGGACCTACGCCGGCTTGAGCGTGGGGGCCCGCGTTGTGGTTTCTGGAGCGTTCGACAGCGTAGAAATCTGGGAACCTGAGCGCTTTGAGCGCATGCTGACTGCTGGTACCGAGGCCATTGCTGGAGATGAACAGTGAACGGCGCACGAGTTATTGACAGTTCATCAGGATCTGAGTTTTCTCACGAACCAGTGATGGTGAATGAGATCGTGGACGTCTTTGGTCCAGTCCCTAAAGGTTTTATTTACGATGGAACACTTGGCGGAGCAGGACACGCCCAGGCGATTCTGAATGCTCATGAGCATTTGAGTGTTCTTGGAATAGATCGAGACACCGAGGCACTTGAGGTTGCTCGTCAGCGCCTTGAGAAATTTGGAGATCGAGTTTTTTTGCAGCATCGTCGTTTCGACGATGTGGATGCTGCTCTAAATGAAGCTGGACTGGACAAAATATCGGGCGCTCTTTTTGATTTAGGAGTTTCGTCATTTCAGTTCGATACCGCTCGGCGTGGCTTCTCGTATCGCTTTGACGCTCCACTTGATATGCGTATGGATGTTGGCGAAAGTTTGACCGCGGCCGAAATTGTGAATGATTGGGCCGAAGACGACATAAGCCGAGTCCTACATTTCTACGGGGACGAAAAGTTTGCGCGAAAAATTGCGCGAGCGATCGTGGCATCACGACCAATTACGACTACTTCTCAACTTGCGGCCTTGGTGGCCAGTGCGATTCCTGCACCTGCTCGGAGGCGAGGTGGAAATCCAGCGAAGAGAACTTTCCAAGCGCTTCGTATCGCAGTGAATCAGGAACTGGAAATTTTACCTATAGCGCTGGATCGAGTTATCAATCGAACCCGCTCAGGTGGTCGGGTAGTCGTACTTGCTTATCACTCAGGCGAGGACCGGCTGGTGAAGGAGCGATTCACATTTTTCACCACTGGTGGATGTAACTGTCCATCCCACTTGCCTTGTGGTTGTGGAGCCCAGGCAACAACTCGTCGACTTCGGGTTCCTAGCCGTCCCACTCAGATAGAGCGCGAAGCCAATCCCCGAAGTGCATCTGCTCGAATGCGCGCCGTTGAGGTCATCTGATGGCTCGAGCATTACAGGTTCCTAAATCGCGTCCCTCGGTCGGCAAACCGGTGGCAAAGGGAGTAAAACCAGCAGCCAGGACCGCGAAGCCAGCTGTCCGGAAAGTTACTCCTCGAACCTCGACGGATAGGCAACGTGCAAAAGCCTCGCCTTTGGCTCGGGCCGTTAGCCAAAAGAATGCTCCTAAAGCCACTCGAATTTTCATCTACACCACTGTGACTTTGGCGTTGTTGACCATCACATTGATGATGGTGGTGGTGGTCTTCCAAACTCGACTGGCCGAAACTCAAATGAATATTGATGCCATTGAACAACAAATCTCTGTTGAACGTGCGCGCTATGACGAATTGCGGCTTCAGCGGTCCTCCTTACGTGAACCGTCGCGATTGGTCACTGAAGCGACAGCCTTGGGCATGGTTCCTGGAACAAAGACAACCTTCAAATCGGTAGATCCGTCGGCGGTTGCCTCGGTGCTCGTTTCTCTTGGTGGTCTCGATCTAGAGCAGTTCTCCAACACTCTCGATCCTTTGAAGAATTACAGTGCCGTCAAAGCTCTTGTCGGAGGTGGATGATGGCATCTCGACGTGAACCCCCGGCACGAACGAAGAACTCACCATCTCGTGCTCCTCGAAAAGCAAGTACTCAGTCAACGACCCGCTCGCAAAAGTCATCCTTGGATCGTCGGACCCGATCATCGGCGGCACATGGGCGCGCCCAGGCGTCACGCCAAGTTCAACCCGTAAAAATTTGGCGAGTTGGGCCATCGCGTCGGCGCTTTCAGTGGTTGGCCGGCAGTGCCATTGTGGTCATGGTGTGTCTGGTTTTACGAAGTGCCGATGTTCAAGTTGTTCGCGGCGCCGATCTGCGAGCCGATGGTGTGAATCAACGGGAGTCCTACGTCAAAGTTCCAGCGGCCCGCGGTTCAATATTTGATCGCGACGGCAACGAATTGGCCGTCACTGTGCCGGCACTTTCGCTTTATGCCAATCCGCAGGCAATCGTGGATCCGGTGGCTAGTGCTCAGGTGCTGGCCCAGATGTTGGGGTTAGATCTGGTTTCAGAAGGCGAATTGGCAGCCAAGTTGGCGAATCGGTCGTCGACATTTGTCTACGTACAGCGGTTTGTTGATCCTGCACTTGTGGAGTCGGTCTTGGCTTTACAACTCAGCGGTGTCAACAGTGTCACTGAACCAAAGCGCGTTCAAGTGGCGGGCACGTTAGCCCGTAACGTGATTGGCCGAACAGATCCCTTTGGCGAGGGATCAACAGGACTTGAATTGCAGTACGACAAGATTTTACGCGGTGTAGATGGGCGCAAGGTTCGAGACTCATCCCGCG
>JBJOFA010000199.1:0-3865 GCA_046049015.1 Actinomycetota bacterium
GAAATCGCTACACCACTTTTGGCCAGTGCGGTAAAGATCGCTCTGAAGTCTGAGCGCAATGCCGCCACCGACGCCGCCGCCAACGCGGCTGTGGAGAAATTGGCTGGATCCCCGGACTCACCTTTCATTGGGCGTGAAAAAGAAATCAAAGAAGCTGTGCGCAGCTTGACCAAAAAGATGGTGCGCAAGCGCATCGTTGAAGACGGAGTCCGAATTGACGGCCGCGGACCGCGAGATTTGCGTCCCGTGTCCTCGGAAGTATCGGTACTGCGTACCGCCCACGGCTCTGGACTCTTCCAGCGTGGTGAGACTCAGGTCATGAGCGTGGCTACTTTGGCCATGCCCCGCATGAACCAAATGCTGGACACGCTTTCACCAATTACTGAGAAGCGTTATATGCACCATTACAACATGGCGCCTTGGGCCAATGGTGAAACCGGACGCGTCGGATCTCCTAAGCGTCGCGAAATTGGACACGGAGCTCTTGCCGAGCGCGCCTTGTTGCCAGTAGTGCCAAGCCAAGAAGAGTTCGCCTACGCCTTGCGTCTCGTGAGCGAGGTCATGAGTTCAAACGGATCGACATCTATGGGTTCGGTATGTGCCAGCAGTTTGGCACTCATGGATGCCGGCGTGCCTATCAAGGCCCACGTCGCGGGTATTGCCATGGGCTTGATCTATGCCGAAGGTAAGTACCTGAGCTTGACCGACATACTCGGCGCCGAGGATGCGTTTGGCGACATGGACTTCAAAGTGGCCGGTACATCGGAAGTAGTAACGGCGTTGCAGTTGGATACCAAGATTGACGGCATTCCTGCTGATGTCTTGGCTGCGGCACTGGCTCAAGCGCGCGAGGCTCGACTGACGATCCTTGGAGTGATGAACGCAGCGATTTCCAAGCCTCGAGACTCGGTGGCCGATACGGCACCGAAGATCACCTCGATCACTATTCCTCTGGACAAAGTAGGCGAGGTCATTGGACCCAAGGGCAAAGTGATCAACACCATCCAGCAGGAAACCGGAGCCGATATCGGCGTTGATGACGATGGTGTTGTCGGCATCGTCACCATTGGTGCTGTTGAGGCCTGGCGTATGGAAGATGCCAAGGCTCGTATCTTGGCCATCGTTGATCCACCGAAGGCTGAGATGGGCGCCATTTACAATGGTCGAGTCGTGAGCATCACCAAGTTTGGGGCCTTCGTCAACATCCTGCCCGGACGTGACGGACTGGTTCATATCTCCAAACTTGGTGGCGGTAAGCGCATCAACAATGTCGAAGACGTCTTGACCTTGGGTCAAGAAATCGAAGTTCGCGTCGACGATATTGACGATAAGGGCAAGGTGAGCTTGTCCCCAGTTGGTGAACATGCCGCTCCTGAGGGTTCGGACTCTGGTGACTCAGCACGACCCGAGCGACGTTCCTCCGGTGGCGAAGGTCGTGGTCGTCGTGATGGTGGCCGTCCGGAGCGCAGCAGCGAGAACAAAAGCGATGGCCCGGTAACGGTGAGTTTCCAGGATGCTTTTGATGACGAGATCAGTTCCGAACTTGGCGATCTCGGTCCGGGTGGAGAGCCCGGAGGCTCCGAGCGCGGTGGACGTGACCGCGGTCCTCGCCGTCATCGCTAATCTCAACATTGTTCATTTCGTCATTGGGTGGCGTGGATATCAACTACGTCACCCAATGACGACGATGCCGTTGATAGTGAGGTGACGAAGTGACGAAGTCAGACTCGATAAAAATTGGCGTTTTTGGTGCCGGCGGTCGAATGGGTACGGCAGTCTGTGAAGCGGTGGCTGCGGCTTCGGGACTAGAACTCGTGGCGGCGGTCGATCCCGCCCATGTTGATGAAATGATCGCTGGCGTTCGTGTCACGAGCGACCCTCGCTCCCTGGCCGATGCCGGAGCAGAAGTTGCTGTGGACTTCACGGTGGCAAGTGCTTCTCGAACCAATGTTCAGTGGTGTGCTTTGCACGGGGTACATGCGGTCGTGGGAACTACCGGGTTCACCTCGGCTGACATCGAAGAATTCCGCGGCATGTTTACGTCATCCAATTGCCTCATTGCCGCCAACTTCGCCATCAGTGCGGTGCTGATGATGAAGTTCGCCGAGATGGCTGCTCCTTTTTTTGATACTGCTGAGATCATTGAACTACATCATGACAACAAGGCTGATGCTCCGAGCGGGACGGCCGTAGCTACGGCTGAGCGGATGGCAAGTGCTTCATCTCAATGGGCACTCGACCCAACGACTCACGAAGTTCTTCCGGGAGCGCGGGGCGGCCGCGGACCTTCTGATATTCGAATCCATTCCGTGCGTATGCGTGGCATGGTGGCTCACCAAGAAGTGATACTCGGGGCTGAAGGTCAAACCCTCACTATTCGCCAGGACAGTTACGACCGGGTCAGTTTTATGCCCGGAGTAGTTATGGCCTGTCGTCGGATTAGCGACCTTCCAGGTTTCACCCTCGGACTTGAATCTGCGCTTGGAATTTGACGCCGGGCCAAAAACGCCGACCGTCATAGTCGCCGTCTGAACGACTGGATCAGAGGTGATCCAGAACCACTTCGCAGGCGCTGACGGAAATGCCAGGTCCTTCTTCAACGTTGAGTTCTTTGACCACGCCATCTTCAAGAATGGCCGAGTAACGCTGGGAACGAAAACCCAAACCGAAGCCGGAGCCGTCCATTTCTAGGCCCATAGCCTTGGTGAAGACCCCTGCTCCATCGGCCAACATGACAATTCCATCGGCTCCACTGGTTTTACCCCAGTTGTCCATGACCCAAGGATCATTGACGCTGATACAGGCGATGGTCTCGACGCCCTTGGCTCGCAAAGCGGCCTGGTTCTTGACATAACCGGGCAGATGCACCATTGAGCAACCTGGGGTGAAAGCCCCTGGTACGGCGAAGAGCACGACTTTTCCTTTAGCCAAGACATCGTGGGACTCAACTGGCGCGGGCATTCCGTTATCGCCGAGGACGTGCAACGTTGTGTTAGGGATTTTGTCGCCGATATTGATAGGCATAGCGATTCCTTTATTTCTTCAAATTGAAATTGATAGTGGTTTAGGTCGGGTCTCTGTCGAGCCCAAGGCCAGAGAAAAATCTAAACCCTGAGGTTCACGAGTCTTCGGTTGGATGCTCGATTTCATGAACAATTTCTGGCAGATCACGTCGGGCATGCCGTGCTGACTGGATGAATGACAGGCCAAAAAGACCAATCACGATGTACCACTGATAGTCCTCGATCCAGTTCAAGAAGGATCGGATCTGATCTTCGAAAGCCTGACCACCGGCCCAGAGGGCCGCCAGTTTGAGAGCGATACCGACCATTATCAGAGGAATAAAACGACGAGCAGGCACGCGCTGATGCCCAGCCATGAGGCAAACCAAATTGCTTCCAGGCATAGCGATGAACAGCAGCCATCCGGCTTTCGACACACCCTTTTCGAACCAGCGGTATATCGGAGGAAGATCTCCTACTTGGCGCTCGGTCCAACCGATGGCCCGTTCGCCGTACCATCGACCGAGATAGAAAAGAACGACCGCGGCCAGCAATATCCGTGAAAAACCAATGAGCCAGTAGGTGACTGGGTCGATAAAGGGGACTGAGCCAAAAAGGTTTCGATTTCTTGAGGCCAGGGCCAGAACCAGGGCCGGTCGCTCGTTAACCAGTGCTGGCCCGATATTGGAACCGATGGTTCCGGCGGCAAAGAGCGTGCCCGAGGCAATAAGGATGAACCGTCGCGCTGCCGCTGAAACCTGATGGACCAGAGCGGACATGAACGTTCAATCTAGCCGCGCAGGTAGGTCGAACTCCGTCGCCGAGTACGCTTCGTGTCTGTAGTTCGGTGCAATAGAGTTCAG
>JBJOFA010000200.1:0-3854 GCA_046049015.1 Actinomycetota bacterium
TCGTAATTCCTGCTGACGTTGATTTGCTCGCCAGAACCGCTATAGCGGCGCACACAGTGTCCTAGTCCTGTCGATGGTGATTGGGAAGTCCCATCGGCAGGGCTGTTCTCGCAGTTAGCGTGAGGTCATGGGAACTGAGATATCGGGGAAAAATTCATCAGGTTCTAGTACATCAGGTTCTAGTACAGGGCGACTGGCCATCATCGGTGGGGGCAACATGGGGGCCGCTCTGGCTCAAGGATTGCTGAAATCGGGTCAAGTTCATCCGGCTTCGTTGACCATCGTCGAAGTGTCCGCCGATCGTCGAGCGGTTCTCACCCAGATGTTTCCGAACAGTGTCATTGCTGCCGAGATAGGCCCATGTGATTCTGCGGTGATCGCCGTCAAACCATTGGATACTCCGGCCGCCACGGCCGCGGCCTGCGCTGCGGGGGCCACTCGGCTGTTATCGATTGCCGCCGGGGTTACCTTGGCGGCCCTGGAAGCTGCCGCCGGACCCGGCACGGCAGTCATTCGCTCGATGCCCAATACTCCGGCCCTTGTGGGTCAAGGAGCCTCGGCGATATCGGGAGGTGCAGCAACCACAGCGGCTGATCGTGAGTGGGCGCGTTCCATTCTGGGAGCGGTGGGCTTAGTGGTCGAAGTTGCCGAACAAGACATCGACGCCATCACCGGAGTCACCGGAAGCGGCCCGGCATATTTATTTCTCGTCGCTGAGGCCTTGATCGATGCCGCCGTCGATGTGGGCTTACCGCGCCAGCAGGCTTCTGACTTAGTGCGTCAACTTTTCACTGGTTCAGCGGCCCTCTTGGCCCAAGGTGATGAACCCAAAGTCCTGCGAGAACGAGTGACATCACCTCAAGGAACCACCGCAGCCGGCATCGCCGTCCTCCAAGCCGAGCAGGTTCCGGAGGCTTTTCGAGCCGCAGTGCGGGCCGCAACCGCACGGTCCAAGGAACTGGGCAATTTGCCTGCATAGTGCAATCAAAATTTTTGTTCGCTGGCCTTTTCAGTTGGTGACAAATGTGCCTATGGTGTCACCCAGGTCACATGACCACTAGCTGATTTCGGCTGGGGACGCGCTCGCAAGAGCTGCGCCGACGGAGCCGGTGCCATCGGGGGGTTGGCACCGGCTCCGTCGCGTTACTAAACGTTTCATTCGATCGTTTCACGCGGCCGTCTCACTCGGTTGTTTCACACGGCGGTTTCACACTGCTATTTGATCGATCTTGCTGACAGACTCCCGGTGTGAGTGATTCTTCGTCTACACCGCTTCGTCGCACTCGTGACACGGTGACGTTTCTTTCTGATCTCGGAACATCGAGTGAACAAGTCGGTGTAGTGCGGGCCACGATTCGCGAGATTGCGCCCTCGGCAGTGGTGGTGGATTTAACCCATGACATCGCACCCTTTGATGTGCGCGGAGCATCGCTGGCTTTGGCTCGGGCCGTGGTGTATCTCAACGAAGGCGTGATCATCGCGGCTGTTGATCCGGGAGCCGGCCCGTCACGTCGACTCATTGGCATTGAAGCCGCTGAAGGTCGAGGGATTTTTCTCGGTCCCGATAACGGCATCTTGGCTCCAGCGGTGGCCATCGTCGGCGGAGCAGAACGCGCCGTGATCCTTGATCGACAAGACCTGCAATTGATTTCACCCGGTGAAGTCTTTGCCGCTCGCGACATTTTGGCGCCAGTAGCCGGAGCGTTATGCGTAGGCGCTGATCTTTTTGAAGTTGGCACTCCCGTTGATCCGGGGACTCTGCTTCCCGGTGTCATTCCCATTGCCCGTGAAGAAGACGGTGGTATGGCCTGTGAAGTTTTATGGGTGGATCGTTTTGGTAACTGTCAGATAAATGTCAGCGTGGAAGATTTGGAAACTGCTTGGGGACATGCCGTAGAGCGGGCCCGAGTGAGTTTTGCCGATGTTGTTCGCAATGTGCCGGTGGTGAAGGGCTTCGGTGATTTGGGTACCGGTGCCGCTGGTCTCGTCATTGATTCGGCGGGACTTTTATGTATCGCCGTAGAGCGAGGATCAGCGAGTCGAGAATTGTCCCTCGGCGAGGGTGACCAAGTGGTATTGCGACCAGCTCTTCATGACGAGGGAATGTCCACGTCGGTAGATGCCCCCCGCATGCGGAAATAACTGGACGGCCAAAGCCTGGCGTTTATCGATTGCCGCAAGACATCTGGGGTTATCTATCTGGGGTTATCTATCTGGGGTTATCTATCTCGGACTAGGGTGACCTCGTGCGACCAGCAACGACTCTCAGTGTGGCGCTCCTATTAGGAGCAATATTCGTGGCGGGCATTGTGTCGTTACTGCGTTTGTAAGTTGTTGCGTTGAAAAGTAATTGGGCCGATCAATAACGGTGTCGGCCAGAGGGGGATTCATGCTGAACTTGGCGTCGATTATCGATGCGCATGAAGCGGACTCAATTGCCCTCATCAGTCGTGGCCGTCCTACGACGTACGGAGAGTTACGTCAGCAAGTTGAAGCGTTTCGCGGATCGTTGAATCAACTTGGAGTAAAACCAGGCGATCGAATTGCTCTGTTGTGTGGAAACGGACGTTGGTTCGTGGTCGCCTATTTGGCCACGGTAGGTATGGGAGCCATTGCGGTACCGATGAATCCACTCAGCCCGACTCCCGAACTGGAAACAGAACTTCTGGCGATTGATCCGATCGCAGCCTTGGTAGAAGTCTCGGGAGTGCCCTCGTTCTCGGGCGTTGATCGATCAAAACTCGTTTCTTTGCGCCACATCATCATCACTGATGAAAGCAGCGCGAGGGTCCTACAAGCTTCCGCGGGAACGGTTAATCAAGCAGCACACGAAGCAATGATCCATCCTTTTGATGAGTTGCTACAAGGTCCCGCAACGCGGTGGGCCAGCGTGCCACCCCACACTCCGGCCGCACTTATTTTCACCAGTGGAACTGCCGGTTCGCCACGCGCCGCCATTCTCACTCACGGCAATTTGTTGGAAAACATGTGTCAGAACAACTCCACTAACGACCACATCGTCGCATCCGATGTGGTCTTTGGAATTTTGCCCATGTTCCATATTTTTGGTTTGAACGTGGTGTTAGGTATGAGTTTGATGGCCGGAGCCGCAGTCGTGCTGGTGCAACGATTCGATCCGTTGACCGCGATAGAGACCATCGCCGAACGCAAAGTCACCATCGTTCCCGGGGCGCCTCCAGTGTGGGTAGCCATATCGTTGATGGAAGGTCTGGAGCCCAACGCATTATCAACAGTGCGTCTGGCGCTCACCGGTGCGGCGCGAATGCCAGAGGACGCTATTGACCGTATGCAACGAAAATTCGGTATCGAACTTCGTGAGGGTTACGGCTTGACGGAAGCCGCACCGGTGGTGACGAGTTCAGTTGGTATTCCAACCCGTCGTGGTTCGGTGGGTAAGGCCCTTGAAGGTGTTGAAGTGCGAGTCGTAGACGAACTCGGCGAAGACGTACCGGTTGGTGATAGTGGCGAAGTGTGGGTGCGCGGGCCCAATGTCTTTGATGGCTACTGGAATGACCCCGAGGCCACCGCACGGGTTCTTGACCGTGATGGTTGGTTACACACCGGTGATGTCGGCATGGTCGATGATGATGGATATCTCTATCTGGTCGATCGGGCCAAGGATCTGATCATCGTGTCTGGTTTCAACGTCTATCCCGCTGAAGTGGAAGATGTTCTCTTACGTCATCCGGCGGTCCTTGAAGCCGGAGTAGTTGGGGTGCCCCATCCCCATACCGGTGAAGCGGTTCGGGCCTACGTGGTTTTGAAGCCGGGCGTCGAAGTCGATGAGGACGCTCTCATCGATCATTGCCATGATCAGATCGCTCGTTACAAGT
>JBJOFA010000201.1:0-3847 GCA_046049015.1 Actinomycetota bacterium
GTCACCTCGCCGGCGAGGGCCCGGGACCATATTCGTGGTGGTCCTGGCGAGGAAAGGCCTTTGATAACGACGCCGGTTGGAGAATCGACTATCACATCGCCTCGCCCGAATTGGCCTCACTGGCCACAAAAGGCTCTATCGACCGGGCTCCGTCTTATGCCGAACGCTGGTCGGACCACGCCCCGGTTGTTGTTACTTATAAGGCCTGACGAGGCAACTCAGTAAAATCACTGCACGTTTTTGCTGTGCCATTGCCAAGCCGAAGCGATGATGTCTCGGATTCCGTATCGGGGTTCCCAACCTAGGGAGTTCTTTATCAAACGAGGATCAGCGTAGGTGACTGCAGGATCGCCCACCCGACGCTCTACTACCTCATAAGGAACAGAGCGGCCAGAAATGTCTTCGGCAATTTTGATGATCTCGAGAACACTGGTTCCCAATCCCGTTCCGCAATTGAAAGTATGCGTGCCTACGGATCGAGTCTTATCACTGGCAAGAAAATGCAAGGCTCGTTCATGGGCGGTGGCCAAATCTTCGACGTGGATGTAGTCGCGAATACATGTCCCATCGGGAGTTGGATAGTCGTCTCCGAAGACTTGGAGACCAGGGATGACCCCCAGCAGCGCCTTCATCACCAACGGGATCAGATTTTGTGAGTGGTCCCAGTTCTCACCGATTACCGCATCATGACTGGCACCAGCGGCGTTGAAATAGCGAAGGTTCACCACGCGTAATGGTGATGTCTTGGAGTACCAACCCAAAATCTCCTCCATGGTGGCCTTGGTTTGGGCGTAGACACTTTCAGGGTGGATTGCTGCATCTTCAGTCACTGGCACGACATCGGGTGTGCCATTAACCGAACAACTCGAAGAGAAAAGAAACTCGGAAACTCCAGCGGACAAAACGGCTTCCACAAGATCCACGGTTCCAGAGATGTTGTTCTTCCAGTACTTGCCGGGATCACGCATCGACTCCCCGACATTTTTGTAGGCCGCAAAATGCACAACTTGCCGGACGCCGTAGCGAGTACAAACGTCTTTGACCAGTTCTGCATCCTGAATTTCGCCTTCAACCAGGGTTGCGCCTATAACGCTGCTCCGTTGACTGAGTTCGAGGGTGTCAAGAACTACAACATCCTGGCCGCTGGCATGCAACTGTCTAACCGTGTGCGAGCCGATATACCCAGCTCCTCCGGTTACCAAAATCGTCACGACCGCACCTCAACTCGCTGAAATTGCTGGGACAACCTTATCTATTGATCTGAGTGCCCTGCGGGTAGTGCTTCAACGAAACAACAGAACTGACTAAACGGTAGTGAATCGCCACCAAGTATTG
This sequence comes from Actinomycetota bacterium, assembly GCA_046049015.1. Classification (GTDB taxonomy): domain Bacteria; phylum Actinomycetota; class Acidimicrobiia; order Acidimicrobiales; family Ilumatobacteraceae; genus Casp-actino8. Next base: position 1,336 of record JBJOFA010000201.1, read on the forward strand.
GTATTCGCCACCGTGATTTCCCCGGTCGAGGTATTCACGGCGCGGACCTGCCAGTAGTAGGTGGTCTTAGCCAGGAGCGACGACAACGAGACACTCAAAGATGTGGTATTAACCCATGAACCATCACATGAGTTGTTATTAATTCTGTCGAAGCAGTATTCGTAGATCGTTGCCCTCGTTGAAGCACCCCAACTCAGAGTGGGATTACGACTGACACGAGTGGCGCCGTTCTTGGGCGACGACTTACCAAAAGCTGCTGGCGAGGTCTGAGCCAAAACCGTAATGGACAAATTCTGACTGGCAGTACGTGCTGCGGCATCGGTGACACGCACCGTGAAGTTGGTGGTCCCGGCCGTTGTTGGCGACCCTGAAATCACTCCAGTAGAAGTATTCAAGGTCAATCCGGCCGGAAGTGAACCGATCGACACTGCCCACGTGGTTGATCCTGAAGCTCCTGAGGCACTCAACGTCTGAGAATACGACGATGCAACTTTGCCGTCCGTTAACGATGCGGTAGTCACAATAAGCATTTGAACCACCGACATGGTGTACGAACGTCGTGACGTCCCGACCACTGTCCCATCCGTTACTTCCACTTCAAACGTCGAACCCACCGCACTCGAGGTTGGTGTTCCAGAAATCACGCCAGTTGTTGATCCCAAACTCAATCCTTCGGGCAATACGCCTGACGAGACTCGCCACGTGTGCGCTGCTCCCGATGCTCCGCCGACCGAGGTCAATGTTTGCGAATAAGCGGTTCCCTGCGTTGCACTCGCCACCGTTGCGGTCGTGACCGCCACGTTGACCCGAATATCCAAGGGGGTAGTGGCAACTTTCCCGTTGGCATCTGTGACCCGTGCAACGAATGAACCGTTCTTGGCAGTTGATGATGGAGTCCCAGTAATAACGCCAGTGGCAGAAAGACTCAGACCGGCAGGTAACGAGCCAGATGCCACCGACCATGCATATGGAGTCGATCCACCCGTGGCACTCAAAGTCTGACTGTAAGCAGAGCCGACAGTGGCTGCACTCAAAGACACCGTGACGACGCCAACTGGTTCGACGATAACTATTTGGAGGTTCTTGGTGCTTGAAGCTCCGTCTTCATCCTGAACCTGGAGAGTGAACGAGTAAGTCCCCGTCGATGTCGGTATACCAGAAATTACGAATCCATCTAAAGACAGTCCTGGCGGCAGTGAGCCCGATGAAATGGACAGAGTCTTGGTCCCAGATCCACCGCTCACGGCGACAGTCTGCGAGTACTGCTCGCCCCGGACACCAGCGAGCAGGGATGACGTTGTGATTACCGGCTCCAAAGACCGAGTACAGCGAATGGCACTCGAATTCAAGAGGCCAGGAGAGTTGTACGAAATCTGTGTGCCGTAGATTCCATCAGCGCCTTCTACGCCGGCAACACCGTTCCGGCCGCTATCCATCGAGGTCTGTCCGACAATGGTGTCGAGATATTGATAGGTGATACTGCGCGTTGCCTCATCCAGGATGATTTGGAAAGTAGCCCCGTTTGTTGCAGTTGTCGAAAAGGGAAGAACGTCCAACCAACTCACAACCAGCAAACGATTCGGGGATACACCACTGACGTGCGAACGCACTTGACCACCGCGAGCAGGGTTGAAGTCCATCCACCACGCAGCAGCAATCGAGTTCGGGTCGGCAGACGATGGAATCGACGCATGGGTGTACTGCGTCGCAGCGCCTGAACCAAGCCGCACGAACCCATTCGAACTGACCAAAGCTGCGGTCACGGAAGTGCCATATAGATCGAAGCCAAAAGGAATCGAGATTTGAACTGAAGCGTCATCAGCCAATGTATGAGTTGTAGCATCGCTAGGAGGCGTGATCCATGAATATGTGGTCGCCGAACAGGTGTACTGGGTTGGCAATGGTGGCGGTGAAACGCTGATCTCATTGCTCCATTGCGTGGCGCTGCCATTCGTGGCGCCAACACGGAAACAGTTTTCGGTCCCGGCTTCCAAGTTTGTCACGTGGTACCAGCTGTTATCGGCACCAACGTGACCAATTGTAGCAAAGGATCCACAGGTCCCATTTGACGAAGCAGCTCGCTGGATGGTGTAACCAGTTTCGTTGGAAACATTGTCGGTCCAGTTCAAGCGCACCGCAACTAGTCCTTGGGACTCACCAGTCAAAGACTCTGGTGATCCTGACATGGTATTGGATGTCGGCGCGCATTTCTTCATCAACGCGGTGACATCCAATCGTCCAGCATTTAGTGTCTTTCCAACAAGTGATTCGGTGGATCGCACCGACTCGACAAGGGCAGACCGAACTTGTGCCGCAGTCATGCTGGGGTTGGTCGCTTTACAGAGTGCCGCTGCTCCACTGACATGGGGCGTGGCCATCGAAGTTCCGCTGTAGGCCCCGTAGGTGTTTCCGGGAAGTGTCGAACGAATGTCAGCACCCGGTGCTCCGATATCAACCGTGGTCAGACCGAAACTGGAGAAGCTAGCGATCCCTCCCGTGCTGGTCGTCGCAG
>JBJOFA010000202.1:0-3847 GCA_046049015.1 Actinomycetota bacterium
CATAATCCATCAAGCGTTTAGCGACATCGTCAACCGTGACCCCCGAGGATTTGGTGATCCCGCGAACGTCAATGATGCATTCATGGGCCACAAAACCATTGGCTCCGCTGTAGAGCACGGGAAAGGCGTGTCCGATTCGTTTGGCAATGTAATTGGCATGAACGATGGCCATCTCTGAGGCTCGGCGCAGACCCTCTTCGCCCATGAGTTTCATATAGGCCCAAGAGATCGGCAGAATTCCTGCTGAGCCATAAGGAGCCGCAGATACCGGACCACAATGAGCCGGGGCTTGCTGAAGAGGGTGGGTCGGCAAGAAAGGTGCGAGGTGGCTTTTTACCGCTACCGGTCCGACACCGGGTCCGCCTCCGCCGTGAGGAATACAAAATGTTTTATGCAAATTCAGATGGCTGACGTCAGCACCAAAACTTCCGGGCCGCGCTAATCCGACGAGCGCGTTGAGGTTGGCTCCATCGACGTAGACCTGTCCACCAGCGGCGTGGACCAGATCGCAAAGGGTGGCGATCTCGGTTTCGAAAACTCCGTGGGTGGAGGGATAGGTAACCATGACGGCGGCCAGCTGATCACCAGCGGCCTGGATCTTGGTTTGAAGATCCTGAAGATCAACGTTGCCGTCTTCGTCGCATGTAACCACAGTGACCGACATCCCGGCCATGACTGCACTTGCGGCGTTGGTGCCATGGGCACTGGACGGGATGAGGCAGACCGTTCGTTGATCATCGTTGCGGCTGCGGTGATAAGCACGGATGGCCATAAGACCGGCAAACTCGCCCTGACTCCCGGCATTGGGCTGCAGACTCACTGCTTCGTAGCCCGTCACGGCCACCAACATGGAACACAAGTCGTCGATGAGTTGGCGATACCCAGTGGTCTCGTCTTCGGGAGCGTAGGGATGAACGTTGGCGAAATTTGGCCAGGTAATGGGTTCCATTTCCGTGGTGGCATTCAACTTCATGGTGCAGGAACCCAGCGGAATCATGGTCCGGTCCAAGGCCAAATCTTTATCAGCGAGGCGGCGGAGGTACCGCAACATTTCATGTTCGGTTTGATAGCGATTGAAAACCTCAGCCGTCAGGATCGCTTCTAGACGTCGGAGATTTTTGGGGATGCCAAAGTCAGCAGGAGAACTTGAATCCGTTCCAGAGTCCAGAAGTTGCCGGTCCAGGGCCTCGGGGTCAAGATTTGTTTGGCAACCGAAGGCTTCCCAAACCCTCAACAAGAGGGTGAGGCTAGACGTCTCGTCGAAGGTGAGACTTAGATGATGGTCATCTATTAACCTGAAGTCGAGATCAAGTTCTTGTCCTCTTCGCAGGATTTCACGTGATTGCCCCGAGACCTTGATGGTGATGGTGTCGAACCAGGTGTCGTGAATCAGGCTGAATCCGCTATGGCGTAAACCATTTGCGGCAATTGAGGTAATCCGATGAACACGTTCAGCGATTCGGCTCAAGCCTTCGGGGCCATGCCATACGGCGTACATGGCGGCCACGTTGGCGAGAAGTGCCTGAGCAGTACAGATATTGCTAGTGGCTTTTTCCCGGCGGATGTGCTGTTCGCGGGTCTGCAAGGCAAGTCGCATAGCAGGCCGGCCGCGACTATCGGTGCTCACCCCGACTAAACGTCCGGGCAAGGTGCGGGCCAAAGATTCGGTAGTGGCCATGAAGGCGGCGTGGGGACCACCAAAACCCATCGGCACCCCGAAACGCTGAGCCGAACCAATGGCAATATCGGCACCGAGTGATCCGGCTGATGGCAACAACACACTGGCTAAAGGATCGACCGCCAGAATGGCCAAGGCGTTATTTCGATGCAAGTGGGCAATGGGTTCGCGGAAGTCACGGAGCGCACCGGTGGACGAAGGAAACGAAAAGAGAGCGGCAAAAACTTCATCCGGTTTCAGGTCACCAGGATCACCAATGACAACTTCGATACCGAGCGGTTCGGCACGATGGCGAAGTACCGCCACCGTTTGCGGGTGGGTGTCCCGGTCCACAAAGAAAGAGTCGGTTGCCAGACGCGAGGCCCGACGGGCCATCACCATGGCCTCGGCGGCTGCAGTGGCTTCATCGAGTAGGGAAGCATTCGATACTGGTAGTCCGGTGAGATCGGCCACCATGGTTTGAAAATTGAGGAGCGACTCCAGGCGACCTTGACTGATCTCGGCCTGATAGGGGGTATAGGAGGTGTACCAGGCCGGATTTTCAATCATGTTGCGTCGGATGACCGGGGGAGTGATAGTGCCGGTGTAACCCTGACCAATGAGGCTGGTACGAGGTCTGTTCAACGCAGCTAACTGTTGTAGGGCTTCAGTCACCTCGCGTTCGGTTTGTGGCGCACCGAGACCGAGTGAAGAACGATGATGAATGCTGTCGGGAATGGTGAGTTCAATTAACTCTTCCACCGACGAGACGCCAATGGTGCGCAACATGTGTTGCAGATCGTCGCTCTTGTCAGTGCCGATATGGCGGCGTTGGAACTCCGCTTGATCGGAAAGATCGGCAAAGGTGGATTGATTGAAATCTGACCGAGTAACGAAATCGTTCATGGGGGCCTCCGAAAATGGATATCTGCTTCCCCCGCTGTCACCCCACCAAAGTGGACCTGAGAGCTTCAACTGCCGGAGCAGTCTTTCCCCTTCGGCGAGACCCGTAAACAGGACTCTTTTCCAGCGTTGTCTATCCCATCCGGTCCGTTGGCCTGAGAGATTCCGGGGAGGTTGCTCCTTCGGCGTTACGACACTGGCAGTATCGCAACTCTCCCGAGTGGGGTGAACGACAGGGTCACCTTAGTCCTGTTCAGCCCAGCGAGCGCGCACTAGGTTCGAATCATGTCGATATCTCCCGTTGGTCAAACTTCGAACCATCCCTCGGACCACGCTTTGGTCACGGCACGGGCCTTAGCGGCTCCAGTTGGAGCTGCCGGAGCGGCCTTCATGCTTCACCCGGAGACCTTGCAGCCGGGCAAGGACGCTGGTTATCCCGGTGGATTCGCTTATTACGTGGTGGGACGAGGTGGGGTACTTGGAGACGTCGATGCGTCGGTGATCATTTCGGCTTTCGGGTTTTTCGCACCGGCTTTGGTGCGATCGCTTTGGGACAGTGGCGTGGTGGTCGAGGGGGCTCGCGCCGGTGCCGATCGCTACGCCTTGGGATGTGCCGCTTGGGGTCGATCACGATTGGCTGATTTACAAGGAGCTTCGAGACTCGTTGAACTTTTAGAAAAGGTCATCGACTCGGCCGATCCGACCGGTTTGAGTCTTTTCACGGGATGGCAAGCGCAATCTCGAGTTGGCGATGCTGCCGGTCGTTGTTATCAATTGATTCACGTGTTGCGAGAGATGCGGGGCAGTGCCCACATCGTGGCCATTGTGGCCCATGGTCTGTCGCCATTGGCGGCGATTCTGGCTAACCCGGGGTCGGCAGGAGCCGATCAAGCCAAGCGATTCGGTTGGGAAGGCCCTTTCCCCGATGGGGGAGCACTGAAGGCCACTTTCGACTCGGCGGAGAAGCTGACCGATGAAATCATGGCTCGCCAAATTGGAGTTCTCACCGATGCCGAACAAGATGAACTGGTGGAAGCAGTTGCGAACTTGCACCATGTTCTCTTTCCGCAATGAAACTTTCGTTTCACACGTAATTACGTCTTCGTTCCACTCGTAATTACGTCTTCGTTCCACTCGTAAAAACGTCTTCGTTTCACACGTAATTACGTCTTCGTTTCACTCGATGGTTCCGTACAGTCCCGAGGTTGTGGAGGAAGCACTTGTTTGACTCTGGCCCGTTGACGTCGTGACGGCCCATTGGATATCGCTGATGAACTCATCAATGGT
>JBJOFA010000203.1:0-3837 GCA_046049015.1 Actinomycetota bacterium
TGCGCCACCCAGGTTCGATCCGAACACCAGCCGGTGCGTTCCAGATACTCCATGGGCCGGCACCCAAAGGTGGCCAAAGAAAACTCGTCATCTTCGGCGTTCTCAGCAAAATGGGTATGCAGACGCACATCAAGTTTTTCGGCTAGCTCCGCGGATTGAACCATGAGTTGCTCAGTCACGCTGAAAGGTGAACATGGTGCCAAAGCGATACGCACCATGGCCCCAAAGGATCGATCATGATGACGATGAACTGCCGCCTCACTGGCGGCCAAGATTTCATCATCGGTAGAGACCACATCATCGGGTGGTAAGCCGCCATCTTTTTGTGAAAGCGACATCGATCCTCGGGTGGGATGGAACCGCATACCGAGCAACTTCGCTGCTTCGATTTCGGCAGTGAGCAAATCTCCGGCCCCGTGAGGATGTAAATAAAGATGATCAGTGCTTGTCGTACAACCTGATAGCGCCAATTCGGCTAATCCCACAAAGGCGCTGACGTGAACTGCCTCTTCGTCAATAGCTCGCCACAGGGGATATAACGACTGCAGCCAGCCAAAAAGAGGCTTATCGGTCATGGGCGGATAGGCCCGAGTGAGATTTTGGTAGATGTGGTGATGCGTATTGATCAGTCCCGGCGTCACCAAACAATCCGTGGCGTCGAGAGTCTCAGCGGCTTGGGGCACCGGATCGGTCGATGACCCGATAGCTGAAATGATCCCGTTAGTGATCGCCACCCAACCGCCGGGAATTTCGCGACGTGCATCGTCGACCGTGGCCACTAGGCGGGCGTTATAAATCACTAAATCAACTTTCATGATTTTCCCCTAATGAATCAAGTATCGCTATGAGGTCTTCGCGGGTGGTACGGGGATTGACGATACATAGTCGCAACAGAGTCTCTTCATTGAGGGAAGTCGGCGTCACGAATGATGATCCACTGGCTAATTGCAGGTTGCTCCAATGGTGATAATGCTCAGCGCTCCAACCCTTGCGTCTCAACACCAAGATGCTGAGATCCGGTTCCATCAAGAGTTCGAGATAGTCCCGCTTTTTGATTTCTTCAGCTCCCTGGCGCGTCACTTGCAAAGTGAGTTCCATGGCCTCGGTGTAAGCCCGAGTGCCATGAACGGCCAGACCGAACCAAAAAGGTAACCCGCGCACTCGACGACTGAGGTGATGAGCCACGTCAGCCGGGTTCGGCTCGAGCCACGGGACATCGCGATCGTGTTCCGGATCACGAAGCACTTCCAAGTACTCAGCATGTTGAGTATGAGCCCGACGACCATCGTGAATATTGCGATAGATCAAGGCGCAACTGTCATAGGGCGCGAAGAGCCATTTGTGAGGATCGACCACCAAACTGTCGGCTCGCTCGATGCCCTGAAACAGGTGTCGCACCGAAGGCGCGCAGAGGGCCGCGGCCCCGTATGCCCCATCGACATGAAACCAGATGCCGAGTTCATTGGCGACGCCGCCGACGGCGTCGAGTTCATCGATCACGCCGAGGTTCGTCGTCCCACTAGTGGCCACGATGGCAAAGATGCGCTCTTGATCTTCTGGTGGCAACGCCTCGATAACGGAGCGCAGGCGGTTCCCCGTGAGTCGGCCCCAGGCAAGATGATTTCCAAGATCAACATCCCCAGGATCAACAGCTCCGGGCTCGACATCAACTTGGACCAGGAGAACATCGGCGTCCATGGCTCGGGCCGCTTGATTCACCGATGAGTGCGCCCCTTTGGAAGCAATCATCAATCCCCGAGTTCGATCGTGACGTCCGTTGGCTCGAGCGCGCCAGCGATAGCGAGCCGCAATCAAAGCCGAAAGGTTTCCGGCGGTGCCACCGCTGACAAAAGTGCCTCCAGCAGTGTCGGGGAATCCCGCTAAATCTGCTAACCATCGCAGGGCCTGATTTTCGGCGTAGATCGCTCCAGACGCCTCTAGCCATGATCCGCCGTAGATACCACTGGCCGAGACCACCATGTCAAAAATGACCGAAGCCTCACTTGGAGCGGCCGGGACAAAAGACAAATGACGCGGATGATCAACTGAGATGCAATACGGAGCTAGTTGCTCGATGTAAACCCGAAGGGCTTCATCAGCTCCAAGTCCGTCAGGAGTAATTGTCGGGCCGACCTCGGAGAAAAGTTCAACAAAAGATCGCGGACCGTCTAGCGGTGGTGGATCCATATGGATGCGATCGAAGGAGTAGGCCAAAGCCAATTCAGCTAGCCAAGTCATCGACGCGTCGGGCGAGTGCATCTCACTCATTGCAAGTCACGGTCATGCCCGCCGGATTGTGATTTTCAGACAAGTCTTTGACTCTTACAAGTCAGCAGTGTTTTTCACGTGTTGAGATCTAACAGTTCACTGTCGGCGTGGCGGACTTCGCCGTCCTTCCACAAGAAGTGACCCAAAAGGGCCGCCACACCTGCCATAGAAAGTCCGACCACGATAGGGAAGGTCAAAAGGGCGATAACGAGAACGATTGCTCCGGCCATGATGTAAACCTACTTCTTGCCCCGCCGAGTAGCGGATCGAGTGGCTGTCTTTTTCGCGGGAGCTTTCTTTACTGCTTTCTTAGCAACTGATTTTTTCACTGCCTTCTTCGCCGTTGCTTTCTCCGCTGCTGGTTTCACAACTTTCAACGGCTTGAAGGCCCAGGCCTCGATCTCTACTGCTCCACCAAAGGGCAGGGCTGCCACACCAATTGTTGAGCGCGCTGGCCGAGCGCCGTTGAAGCCCTCGACGTAAGCGGCGTTGAACGTAGCAAAGGTGTCCATATCGGTGAGGAAGCACAAGGTCTTGGCGACGTCGTTGATAGTGACGCCAGCTTCTTTGAGACGCTCTTTCAGATTCTTGACGGCTTGAGCAGTTTGAGCCGAGACGCCTCCGGGAACCAGGGCTCCGTTTTCAATGCCCAATTGCCCTGACACGATGACCCAGTCTCCGGCCCGCACAACCGGGGTATACGGACCAACCGGAGCAGCCGCTTTGGACTTAGTGGACGAGGCTGTTTTCTTTGACGTTGTCTTCGCTGGTTTCTTTGCCGTGGCCATGGACAGATCTTACGTCCGGGGTAAGCCGAAGATCATATTGCCAGAGATGATATTCACGGACGTGATACTGATGATCTGGGTATATACGAACGTGATATTCACAACACTCATAAATCACTGACTCTGCCCGCGCTGACAGGGCCAAGCGGGTGGGAATCCGGCATGGCGCCAAGCGGCCGCTGCCACCGCCGCAAAGACTGCATCACTGCCGTTGATAGATGTTTCAAGTTCTGACATGCCCGAATCAAGATCAACATGAATCTGCGGTGTATCCATGGCGCGCAGAATCCCAAACGATCTCAGGGTCAGATCCAATGCTCGACCCTCGGCATCAACCGCAATTCCCTCGGAACGCACCCATCCCAAGGCCATATGGGCCGCGCCGATGCAATACGAACGCAACACGGTGGCATCGAGAATCGGGCCACATGTGACTCGGATGTGAACCTCATCATCGTCAACGCGAGCCCAGGCCTGTGCACCATTGGGAGCGATCACATGATCGCTGAAAATTATCCCCGATTGATCCGGGGTGAACTCGATGTCCCGCGCCGCACTGCGCATCACAGCGATCTCCGCCCAACCGGTGGCCCGCGGCGAAGTCGACGTAGTGAGTGAGCTAAAGGTTGAATCTCCCGGGAAATCAACCTCATGCAACACCCAATCCGGCGCTACTTGCTCGATGATCTCGCGCAACTCGGGAGTTCTCACCGCCCATAATTCACCCGACCCATCGGCACGCACCGCTAACGCCATCGGCGGACGCTTAGGAGCGATGCGG
>JBJOFA010000204.1:0-3836 GCA_046049015.1 Actinomycetota bacterium
GCTCCGCCGCGAGATGTCGGGAACCATCGACGGGCTCGCCGAGGTGCTGCCCCAGGTGGGCGCACCGGCCGAGACCCGGGTGGTGAGCAGCGTGCGCGGCCTCCAGCGAGTGCTCGAGCGGGCCGTGGACGTCATCGAGGGGGCACGCTCGTCGCTGTTCGTGTCGGTGTGGCCCGACGAGGCCGAGGCGCTGCGCTCCTCGCTCGAACGAGCCGTCGAGCGCGGGGTGGATCTCTCGGTGCTCGTGTTCGGCGAGTTCGATCCCCCGGTGGGTCGGGTGTACACGCACCGCTACTCGCCTCCGGCCGTCGTCCTCGAGCGGCTCGGCCGCAAGATCTTCACCGTGATCGCCGATCACGACAACGTGGTCATCGCCGGCATCGAATTGACTTCAAGACGACGACCTCGTTCGCATCCGAGAATGCGTCTCTTGACAGGGGCTTGCATCATTGTGGCCCTCATGTTGATTGTGGCGCCGTTTTACACGTTTCGAACCTATGGAGATCTTGCAGTACGGAGCCTGACCAATGACCTTCAAGTGCGAGAAGTCAAGCGTGGAGATCGATATTTCTATCTCGGAGACGAACGCCCATGGCGAGCATCGCTAGAGGTTGTCAAAACCCTTGACGAACTAGCTGAGCCTGGACAACGGCTTTTCGTTGGGCCAGTAGACCTGCGCCAAACGGCTTATAGCGATGCGTTTTTCTATCATCTCTTTCCAGAACTGACTCCGGCGACTTACTTCATCGAAATGGATCCAGGTTTGGCCAATGAGGAAGGTTCACGTTTGGCCGCCGATGTTGCCTCCGCCGATTGGCTCATTTTGACGCGCTTTTGGAGTGGATGGATTGAACCAAATGATTCGGTGCTCTTTGGCTCAGATGAACCCAATCAAGTTGTTGAACAAAGATTTTGTCTGCGAGCCTCATTTCAACTCGATCTCGTTCGTCTCTATGAACGATGTGCCGCTGGTGACGGGAAAGGACCGTATGACGCGCCGTACAAACCTGAGTATGACTACGCCGTTGAAGTTTTGGTCCCTGTACCGCCGCGTCCTGACGGCACCTGCACACCAACGTGTTGGGGACGACCCTCACAGAGCGGCATCGAAATCGGTATCGACACCAGCGTGGTCCTACCTCTTGGAGATGTCTCAACCCAGGGGTAGCCGTCGCCAAATAAAAGTTGGCAGATGGCGTAGCACCATAAAGACCCAGCGCAGTATTCCAGGGGCCCAGACAATGCGCCGTCCGCTGCGCATACCTTTGACGGTGGCCTTGGCTACTTCATCGGCGGTTGTGGCAAATGGTGCGGGTGGCAGTCCCGCCGTCATCGCCGTATGTACGTAGCCCGGCCGAACAATAGTCACTGCCACAGAGTGTTCAACAAGGGCATCAGACAGACCTTGAGCAAAAGCATCTAATGCGGCCTTAGTCGCCCCGTAAACAAAATTGGCCTTGCGCACCCGTTCGCCAGCAACACTTGAAAGCACCACCAAATGACCGTGACCTTGTTTGCGGAACTGCTCTGCGGCGGCCAAACAAATCGACATGGCCCCACCAAAATTAACCATGGCTAATTCAGCAGCCAACGGAGGTTGGGCAGCAAAAACTGCTTGATCTCCCAAAACCCCGAAAGCCACCACCACTACATCGAGATCTCCAATTTCTTGAGCCACTTGTGAGATAAAAGCTTGATGCGATGAAACCTCACAGGCATCAAAATTCTTTTTAATCGTGACGTATGAACCAGGTCCTAGCGGAGCAGAAGTTGCTTCATCGCCGCTAGCGGTGACTTGACTGCCAGTGTCCTTCTCGGGACGACCAGCAAGGACGACAGTTTTGGTATTGGGCGAGACCAGGTGGCGGACAATAGCCAGACCGATCTCGCTGCGACCCCCGAGTAAGACGATGTTCTGAGGCTCTCCGACGGCGTTATTCATGATGAACGGTCCTTTCAATCAAAGACAAACGACGAGCCTGATCACTTTGCCAACGTCCCTGGGGATCAATCTGCTTTTGAATACTTTGCCATTCCCCGAGTCGGGGGTAACCCCGACGAAGAGTTTCGGCAGTCATATGAGCATCCTTAGCGAGATAGTGCCGCCCCCCTGCACTCAAGACCATCTCATCGATCTCATGAAGTAACGAGGCTAGTTCAGCGATTCCCGCTGGAATATCAACAGTCAAGGTCCAACCAGGCATGGGAAAACTTAGATACCCCTGATTGGCTGCCCCGAAACGTTTGAGCACCACCAACGGACTGGCCACTTTGGCTTGAGCGAATCGCTCAACAACTCGTTTCAAAGTCTCACCTTGAGAAAAGGGAACCACAAACTGATACTGAACGAACCCCGCGCGCCCGTACAACTGATTCCATCGGCCAATCGAGTCGAGCGGATGAAAGAAGGCAGCAATGGATTTGATTTCGCCATCGCGTCGTTTGGGTGCTCGTCGGAACCAGAACTCTGAAAACAATCGAGATGTCAAGGGATTGACAAAACCTGGAGACGGCACCACCGGCGGAATGGAGATCAAATGCCGGGGTTCATAGAGCAATGGATTGCCACGAGATGCAGGACTCAATTCGTCAATTTTGGCGTGATCGCCGCGCCACAGGACACTGCGACCAAGATGGCGTCCCGTGGCCAAAAGATCAGTCCAAGCCACTGAGTAGCGATAATCATCGTCGCTTTCAGCCATAATCGCCATCAAAGAATCAATATCTTCACATCGACGTGTCGATACCACACATTGGCTGCTTTCGATCCGCAAGAGACGAAATCGCACATTAAGAATGACTCCCGTCAAACCCATACCGCCGACCGTGGCCCAAAAGATCTCGGGATCTTGCACCGGACTCACTATTCGCACGGAGCCGTCAGCGATTAAGAGTTCGATTTCTTCGACATGGTTGCCGAAACTGCCCTCAAGGTGATGATTTTTGCCGTGAATATCGCTGGCGACCGCTCCACCGACGGATACGAACCGGGTTCCCGGTGTGACTGGAACAAAGAACCCCAAAGGAACGAGCAACAGGAGTAGGTCATGCAGGCTGACTCCGGCACCGGCCCAGACAGTGCCGGCAACTTCATCGACACGAACCTCGGATAATGGGGTGTCGAGAGTTAAGACCCGACCTCCGGAGTTTTGCGCGGGGTCACCGTATGAGCGGCCCAGACCTCGCATTATGACACCACGTTCGCTGGGGCTATTTATGGCCGAGGCGATTTCATCGGGCCGTACGTGGCCCAAAAAGGCGTTGCTAGGTGCCGTTAATCCCCAACCACTGAGTTGCGTCGGATGGTAGGCGGATCCCATGAGCGAAGTCATGTTACTCGCAGGAGCCAGGGGGTCCCCGAGATCCCCCGTCTTTAGGCGATGTAAACCCCGAGCCCAAAGACTACGGCCCAAATAATGCCGAGAATTTGCAAGGTTCGGTCGCCCACAAAGATCTCTTCGGGTGCTGAACCGCGCCCTTGATCCAGAGCTAAGAGATAGCGGAAAAGGGCGGCAAGTAACGGAACTATCGACAGTTCATAAAAAGGCCACGATGAGCCGGACAATTCCTTTGTGGCAAAAGCCCACTGGCAGTAGGTGACCGCAGTGGCACCCAAGCTCACGGTGACCACTGTTCTTAAAAATTCCGAACTGTAAGCCGACAACGTAGACCGCGTGGAGCTGTTACCCGCCCCAACATCGCGAATTTCGGCGAATCTCTTACCGGACACGATGAATAGTGCCCCAAAACTCACGCACAGCAAGAACCAATTGCTCATCTCAACTTGGGTGGCTTCTGCTCCGGCGATGGCCCGCAAGACGAAACCGCTAGCCACA
>JBJOFA010000205.1:0-3828 GCA_046049015.1 Actinomycetota bacterium
ACAAGGCCCGCTCGTGCAATGCGCCAGAGCTCGATCAGCAGAGCCCGAAAATATCTGTTCAGCCGCTTCAGCAAATCGAGCGAGTCCAGCCGCCATAGCCGGGTTGGCCACTAGTGCTCCACCACTGGGATTCACCCGAGTTGTATCTGCCAACCCAATGGCCTGGCGAAGTAGCAATTCCTGATGGGTATATGGGGCATGTAGTTCGGCAACATCGATGCGATCACTGCCTGCTCCCGCTTTGGCGGCAGCGATAGTCGTCGAATGACTAGAAGTCATGGAGCGCGCTCCCAGCCTTTGAGTATCAATGCGATGGTCGATACCGCGAATCCACGCGGGACGAGCTGCCAGACGGCGCGCCACATCACCCACAGCCAACACCACGGCGTTAGTTCCATCCACAGCGATGCCGCAATCATGAGCCCGCAACGGATTCATGGTGTACGGCTGAGCAAGAAGTTCATCAACTGAAAGATCACCTGCACCAAGATGGGGATTCGCCGAGTTCGTTCTTCCATCTCGATAACTCCGGGCGGCAACTTCGGCCATCTCCCGTTCGCTCACGGTTCCGCTCTCAAGACATAGACGGGCTTGAAGAGCAGAAAGGGCATGGAAGCCCACTCCCAAAGGCGCCACGAAATAGGGATCAGCCTGCAGGGTGAGAATGCGGTCAATTGGTCCAGAGGTCGTCTTTCCATTGGCAAAGACCACGGCCACGTCGGCCTCACCGGTCTTGATTTTGACCCATGCTTCATACAGAGCCAAGGCGCCATCGGCTTCAACATGGCTTTCGATAATCGGCGGCCAGGCTCCGATGGCGTCAACGGCAGCCACAAAACTGAATGGCTGTCCGCTCATGTAATCGCAACTTCCGTGACACCAAAAATCGATGTCCTGGCGTTCGATTCCCGCTTTGGCGATGACTTCGTTGATGACCGGTAAGAGCAATTCCACGGAGGTCAGACGAGAGCCAATTTCATTGGGCCGTTGAGCTGTAGCCACGATGGCAACATCTCGCAAAGAAGTTTCGCGCTGCGCCATCAGCTAGCCCCCGATTCTTGGCCCAGATCGCGATCCGGTTCACCGGTGGGTCGGAAATGCTGAATGCTTTCCAATGTCGGTCCCCATTCGCTGCGATCTTTCCAGACTGGTTCGACCCGCATGCCGATGCGCACATCACTGGCTTCACATTCTTGGATGAGGTGCTGCATCGAAATATCAGCTCCGTCCAAAAGAATTTGGGCCGCCACATAAGGCAACTTGATCTTTTGCCCGAGAAACGGAACATTGACGATACAAAAAGTGGTGATCGTGCCTTTAGGCCCGACCTCAACATCTTCGGCGAGAATCGCCGCGCACTTGGGGCAAACACCATTGCGAGGAGGGAAGTACACCAACGAACACGAAGGGCAGCGTTTGCCAATCAATCGTCCTTCAATCAAACCGTCCAGGTGGCTAGTGGCGTTTGGTCCGGCAGACCAGAGATAGGTCACCGATATCGGTTGACGAAGTCGAAGAATTCCTTCAGCTTCGCTCATCAGTTCGCTCCTTCCTGGTCTGAACTGAGAAGTTCAAAACAAGCGATGTCGTTGATCCCCCCGGTGCGATTTTCGGCCCAGCGGACTTTCACACGAGAACCCGTGGCGATGTTGTTCTCGGCCTTGGCATCAACGGCATGCAAAATTGGAACGTCAGCACCATCAAGGTTGATCAAGGCCCAAGCGAAGGGACGATCTAACGGCTGACCAGTTTCGGGCTGAGCCTGCCACGTCCAAGAAAGCACGCTTCCAGTATCGGCAACATCAACCCACTGCGATAACTGCTCACCGGTGAGAGGATCGAATTCTGCGGGAGGAAAGTAGACCCGGCCATCACTTCCTCGAGTTCCCTCTAAACGAGAGTCCATGAGGGAAGTAAAGAACCGCGACAATTGCGTTCCCACTGTTCGGTTGTACGGATATGACAGTTCCAGGGGAGCGGTGAATGAATCTTTGCCCCTGGACCAACTCGATTGTTCAGCCACGAAGATTTCCTATCACGCCGAGAGGGTTTGAGCCCATTCGCCATCTTGCACTTGACCCAGTGCTTGCTAGTGTTCGGGTCACGAGACGGTTCATGGGGGCGCGTCACGAAAATTAGGGGGAAGCCATGGGAAAGTTCCGACAGGCCATTGGCGTACTAGGCATCGTGGCGCTCGGCGCAACGGCAGTTGCTGGTTGTTCAAATCGAGAAGACTCTTCCGATACCACGGCAGCGACTACGGAAACATCATCTCCGGATTCGGCCACAACTGATGCCCCCGATACCACTGATGCTCCGAGTGGCACCATGTTCGGAGATCTTCCAAGCCCTTGTGGTCCGGCCACTGATGCTGGAGTTCCCTCTATCGCTGATGGACAAAACGGTGGTCCGACTTTGAAATTGGGAACGGCCTCAGATCATGGATACGAAGCCAACCCGGGACTGACCATTGAAATGCTCGATGCCGCCGAAGCCTTCGCCGGTTGGTGTAACGAGCAGGGTGGAATCCGCGGTCTGCCCATTGAAATCGTTGACCTGGACGGAAAACTCTTCAATGTTCCGCCCGCCATTGAACAAGCTTGTAGCGAGGTCTTTGCCATGGTCGGTGGAGGCTGGGTCTTCGATGACCAGATGTTCCCTCGATTCCACGAATGCGGCATGGTTTCTTTTGCGGGATACACCGTGACGGCTTCAGCAGCCATGGCTAATGGGAAGATACAACCCATTCCCAATCCGGCGAACGAAAAGCCGGCGACTTGGTTGATCTGGGCCAAGGACTCGTATCCCGAGGCCATCAAGAACGTGGCAATTCTCTACGGAGACTTCCTCACCACCAAGAGCGTTGCCGATCAATTGGCTGCCACGATGGACGCCGTTGGCGGATTCGGAGAGCCAACGATGATCTCTTACAACCCCGCTGGTGAAGCCAACTGGGTGCCCTTTGCTCAGCAACTGAAGTCGAAGAATATTTCGGCGATGTCGTTTGTCGGCGACCCAACCAATATGGTCCTGTTGTACAAAGCCATGCGCGAAGTCGGTTACGTGCCTGAGCTCGTACTTAATGATGCCAACTTCTACAGCGACGCCATGGTGGCCTCGGGCAACGCGGAATCCAATGAGGGCTTCAAAGCCCGGACCATGTACGCACCTTTTGAAGAAGCGGACAAGTTCCCGGCGATGGCTTCGTACCTGGACATGATGAGCACTTACAACCCAGAAGGCCGAATCGCCGGACTCGGCCTCCAAGCCACGTCGGCTCTTCTGCTCTTCGTCACGGCTGCCAATGCATGTCTTGATGCCAACAACAACGTTCTTGAACGTGAGTGCGTCTTGGCCCAAGGCAAACTCATTAACTCGTGGACTGGCGGAGGCCTCCACGCCGAAACCAATCCTGCAGGAAACGTTCCACCACCGTGCACCATCATCATGGGTGTTCAAGATGGAGTCTGGACCCGAATTTTCCCCGAGATCGATTCCGAAGACAACAACGGAAATGGTTGGCATTGCGACCCGGCCGGAGTGGTGAAGATCACTGGAGATTTTGGAGATACCACTGCAGGGGTCGATCCCTCTCGCCCGAATTGATAGTGGCTGATTCTGGTCTCGCCTTATTTATTGCAAAATTCATCAACCCAAACGTTGAGGCAAACCGCACAGTCATTGTGAAGCGAGGACTTCGTAACCGATGCAAGAACTTCTGACCTTCACCATCATCGGGCTATCCACGGGCGCCATCTATGCCGTGGTGGCCAGTGGTTTGGTGGTGACTTACACCACGTCAGGAATTTTCAATCTTGCCCATGGAGC
>JBJOFA010000206.1:0-3818 GCA_046049015.1 Actinomycetota bacterium
GGCATTGTCAACATCGGTATCGAAGGCATGATGATCATTGGTTCGTGGCTGGGCGGCTATGGAGCTTGGAAATGGGGCTCGTGGGCCGGCATCGCAATGGCTATGGCTGGCGGCGTGTTGGTGGGGCTGATCCATGCGTTGGCCACAGTGCGTTTCAATGTGGACCACGTGGTGTCGGGTATCTCCATCAATATTTTGGCGGCCGGTTCCACCGAATATCTGTCGATCATCTTCTTCAAAGGTCAAAAAGGCGGTGGCGAAAGCCAGTCGCCAACCGGCAAAGGTGGATACGGCGAATTCGATATGCCCTTTTTGGCCGGCGGACGAATTGGTTCCTGGCGCAGTCCAGACATTTTGGGCTGGATAGAACGTCAAGACAATTGGCCCTTACTGCCGGACTTGGCGGCCTTGTTGCGCGGCATCATCAGCGATGTGTATATCCCCACATTGGTGGCCGTGGCCTTCGTGCCTTTGACGGCCTACATCTTGTGGCGCACTCGATTCGGTTTGCGTTTGCGGTCTAGTGGTGAAGCGCCCCGGGCCGGTGAAAGTTTGGGTGTGCCCATTGTGCGGTTGCGCTATCAGGCCATGGCTGTCAGTGGAGCCTTGGCCGCTTTCGGCGGAGCGTATTTGTCATCGGTGTTCACCAGTACGTACCGCCAAGGCCAAGTGGGCGGTCAAGGTTTCATCGGTTTGGCGACCACCATCTTTGGCAACTGGAATCCATTCGGAGTGTTCCGCGGCGCATTGCTGTTCGGGTTCCCCACGGCTCTGAAATTCCGTGATGAGAAAAACGTGCCGGCCCTGTTGCTTGTGGGTGCGGTGATCTTGTTGGTCGTCGCCTTGATTTTGATGCAGTCGAAAAAGATGCAGGCCGCTGCCGGCGCCTTGACCGCGGCCATCGCCGCCGCGGCAACGTACATCTTGGTGGACGATGTGCCTCGTGAATTCGTACAGGCCACGCCATACATCGTGACCGTGCTGGTATTGGCTGGCGCTCGTCAGCAATTGCGACCTCCAGCCCACGCCGGACAGCCGTATCGTCCGGGTGAAAATCACTGACCGTTACCTGTCAGGCTTTTCTCGTCAGGCTTTTCTGGTCAGGCTTCGAGGCGGGCGATGGCCTGAACTTCGATACCACCGCGAGGACGCTGCGTGAGGGTGACCGTCACGTTCTTCGGACGAGCAGTGTGCATGATCTCACCGGCAATTTCAGCAGCCAAAGCCTCGGCGAACACGACCCGATCACGGAAACTCCAGAGATACAACTTCAGACTCTTGGATTCCACGCACCACTGATCGGGCGTGTAATCGATTTCAACCCGGGAAAGATCGGGCTGCTGCGTGACCGGGCACATTGAAGACAACTCATCGGTGGTGAAGCGCACGGTTGAGACATTGGCCGGCGCCGGGAAAACTTCCACATGCTCGATGGCCTCGCGCACAGTGGCTCCAAGAACAGTGAGAGTGGAGGTTGCCGGGGCATTGTGATTCGTGGGCATGGCTTCATCGTACTGGCCCGAACCGGTCCTAGAATCCCGCCATGGGAGAACTCCTCGATTCCGACCAGATTGCTTCGTATCACCGTGATGGGTTCCTGGTGGTGCCCGATTTCGTGAGTCGTGATGCCTGCGCCCAATTGAAGGCCCGAGCCGAGCAGATCTTGCACGACTTCGACCCCGATGCCCATCGCAGCGTGTTCACCACCAATGAACAATCCCGTCATGCCGATCGTGAGTTCATCGATTCGGCATCGGGTATTCACTGCTTCTTTGAAGAAGAAGCTTTTGATGAGCAGGGTCGTTTGCAACAACCCAAGGAGTTGAGCGTGAACAAGATCGGTCACGCCATGCACGATCTCGACCCAGTATTCGAAGAGTTCACGTACAACCCGCGCCTGGCGGCGGTCGCTCATGACATTGGCCTGGCCGATCCGTTGGCCTTGCAGACCATGTACATCTGCAAGCAGCCTCGAATTGGTGGCGAAGTGGGCTGTCATCAAGACGCCACGTTTTTATTCACTGATCCGGTGACCGTGACCGGATTTTGGTTCGCCATTGAAGATGCCACGTTGGAAAACGGATGTCTGTGGGCGCAGCCCGGCGGGCATCGCACTTCGCTGCGTAAAACGTTCGTGCGCAACGCCACCGATGATGGTGCCACTTTCACTGTGCATGATGACAGTCCACTTCCCGCGCCATCTGATGGCCTGGTGCCCCTTGAAGTGAAGGCCGGAACCTTGGTGGTGTTGCATGGAATGCTCCCCCATTGGAGCGATGTGAATCGCAGCGACAAGAGTCGTCACGCGTACTCATTGCATTGCATTTCTGAATCGGCGGAGTATCCATCGTGGAATTGGCTGCAGCGACCTGATGAGTTGCCCTTGCGTCGACTCGATCGGGTGGGGGTGGCCTAATGACGGCAGTTCCGAATGATGTGATCATTCGTGCTCCGAAAGTATTGTTGCATGATCACCTAGATGGCGGAGTGCGGCCTTCCACCGTCATCGAATTAGCCCGTGAGTACGGCTACAAGAATTTGCCGACGACCGATATTGATGATCTGTCGAAGTGGTTCCACCGGGGAGCCAAACGCAACGATCTCGTTTTGTACTTGGAAACCTTTGCTCACACAGT
Source organism: Actinomycetota bacterium (assembly GCA_046049015.1). Lineage (GTDB taxonomy): Bacteria > Actinomycetota > Acidimicrobiia > Acidimicrobiales > Ilumatobacteraceae > Casp-actino8. The sequence goes on from JBJOFA010000206.1 coordinate 2,637, forward strand.
GGGAGTAATGCAGCATCGTGACGCCATCGAGCGAGTGGCCTTTGAATGTGCACAAGATCTCGCCAACGATGGTGTGGTGTACGCCGAGGTGCGTATGGCGCCCGAGTTGTGCACCGAAGAGGGGCTCGCGCTCGATGAAGTGATGCAGGCCATCATGGATGGATTCGCTCGCGGATCGGCCGGGACTGATCTCACGATCTACGCCATCTGCTCGGCCATGCGCACGGCTCGGCGCAGTTTGGAAATCGCTGAGTTAGCGGTGCGCTGGCGCGATCGCGGGGTGGTGGGTTTCGACATCGCTGGTGCCGAGGCCGGACATCCGCCGACCCGACATCTCGAAGCGTTTAATCATGTGCAGCGCGAGAACTTTCACTCGACTATTCATGCCGGCGAGGCATTCGGGTTGCCGAGTATTTGGGAGGCCGTGCAATTGTGCGGTGCCGAACGGCTGGGTCACGGGGTGCGGATCATTGACGACATCACCGGACCCCCGGGCGCCGAAGAGTTGGGGTTATTGGCGGCCTATATTCGCGACCGCCGTATTCCCTTGGAATTGTGTCCGACCAGCAATGTGAACACTGGCGTGTGCGCCTCGATTGCCGAGCACCCCATTGGGCTGTTGCGACGATTGCGATTCCGGGTGACGGTCAATACCGACAATCGGCTGATGAGTGATACCTCGATGTCGAAGGAGTTGCGCCAGTTGCAAGACGCCTTTGGCTGGGGGCTGGAGGATTTCGAATGGCTGACCACGAACGCCATGAAGAGCGCCTTCGCCCCGTTCCCAGAGCGTCTGCGGGTCATTAACGGGCTGATCAAGCCTCGTTATGCCCTGTTGCGAGCCGAGCTTGCCATGGGGTCTCAGGCCCGCTGACGCGCGACAATGGGGGTATGCCCGTTGACGTCCACGTTGTCGAACACCCCCTGATTGCTGATTCCCTGACCCGTATTCGGGATCGGAATACACCCAATGCGCTATTCCGGCAGGAATTAGAGCGAGTGGGTACGTTGCTGTTGGCCGAGGCCACCCGAGTGCTGCCCACCAAAGATGTGCGGGTGCAGACGCCGCTGGTGGAGACCGGCGGGAAGGTGCTGGCCAGCCAGCCGGTAGTGGTGCCGGTGCTGCGGGCCGGGCTGGGGTTCGTGCATGCGGCCCAGGAGTTGATGCCGAATGCCGACGTG